>CALMCD010000001.1 GCA_937863075.1 uncultured Rhodoferax sp.
CCAACGTAGCGGGGGAGAGGGGGAGGGAGGAAAAATTATTCATCCCCTATTATCGGATAGGGCTTGCGGGGACGTTTCCGGGCCGATCGCCTCCAATAAACGCCAACTAGCACCAAAAAAGGTTAATTCAACGCCATACTCAATTTACGGCGGTAAGACGAAATCAGTTGGATTTGCGGGTCTTGTTCGGTAGCGGATTTTCCGGTTAATTCGATGCCGCCCGCCGATTTACCCACCGTGCTGGGGTCGGGTTTGGGTTGGGGCGGTGTTAATAATTCCAAAATGGCGACGTAGGTTTTGCGGGGTTGCGCATCGTTCCACGCTTTGTCGCGCATAATAATTTCCAATAATTCATCCATCGCCATCACCCAATGCCCCATCACCATCAGCACGCGGGCTTTGGCGAAGCGGGTTTCAAAGTCGCGTTTGTTGTCGGCGATTTTGGCATCGAATTGGTCGATAGCCCATTCCCCGCGCGAGTCAGTAGCTACGAATTGAATAGCGTTCAAGAACCAGTGCAGGGCATCAAACCGGATTTGGCGCGGAATTTCTGCCAGTGCGGGGGCGAGTGCGGCTTCGGCATCGTCCAGCATGTGGTTTTCCATCAGCAGCTTGACGTATTCGTAACGCGCGTCATCGTTGCCCGGATTGATGGTCAGGGCTTCATGCAGGCGGCGCATTTCGGTGGCGGTGTCCAGCGGTTCGGGCATTCCTTCTTCATCGGCAAAATCAGCAGCAGTTTCAGCGGGCGCGGCTGCGGGCAGGTATTTATCCAAAAACGCTTTGACTTGGCCTTCGGGCAACGCGCCTTGAAAACCGTTCACGGGCTTACCATCCACCATCAACACGCAAGTGGGAATGCTGCGGATGCCAAAACCTTGGCTGATTTCTTGCTGCTCGTCCGAATTAACCTTGGCCAGCACGAAGCGTCCAGCGTAGGCGGGGTCGGTTTCGATTTTTTCCAAAATCGGGCCTAACGCCTTGCACGGGCCACACCACGGAGCCCAAAAATCCAGCAGCACAGGAATCTGGGAAGAAGCCGCTACGACTTCAGAATCAAAATTTTCAAGGGTGATGTCAATCATGGAGCGCTTTGCTAAAAAAGTAAAATCGAGAGATGAATAATCTACAAATCGGTATCGTCATGGGTTCCAGCTCAGACTGGGACACCATGCAACATGCAGTCCAGATTCTGCAACAGTTTGGTATCCAGCACGAGGCCAAGGTGGTATCCGCCCACCGTATGCCCGATGATATGTTCGCGTATGCCGAATCCGCCCACGGACGCGGCCTGCGTGCCATCATCGCCGGCGCGGGTGGCGCAGCCCACCTTCCGGGAATGTTAGCGGCCAAGACGACGGTTCCGGTATTAGGCGTTCCCGTGGCGAGCAAGCATTTATCGGGTGTGGATTCGCTGCACAGCATCGTGCAAATGCCCAAGGGCATTCCGGTCGCCACCTTTGCGATTGGTGCGGCGGGCGCGGCGAATGCGGCACTGTTTGCCGTGGCGATGCTGGCACTGGATACCGTGAATAATCCCGGGTTGCAAGAAAAATTGCAAGCCTTCCGCGTTCAACAAACCGAAGCCGCACGCGCCATGACCGTGCCTCCCACACCATGACCGCACCATCTCCTCACGAAATCACTTTGGGCGTGATGGGTGGCGGGCAGCTTGGTCGGATGTTCGTCCACGCTGCCCAGCGCATGGGATTTTTTACGGCAGTGTTGGAACCCGATGCCTTAAGCCCCGCCGGACGGGTGAGTCACCACCACATCGCCACCGCATACACCGATGAAAAAGGCTTGGCGCAACTCGCCCAAACCTGCGTCGCGGTGACGACCGAATTTGAAAATGTTCCCGCCCCCGCGTTGGCACAGTTGGCAAAAAGCGTGCGCGTATCACCCGCCGCCGATGCCGTCGCCATCGCCCAAGACCGTGCACGGGAAAAAGCACATTTTCAGAAATGCGGCGTGCCAGTCGCGCCCTACGCGCTGATTCAAACGCCGATGCAACTGGCAGCGGTCAGCGATAACCTGTTCCCCGGCATCCTCAAAACCGCCCGCATGGGTTACGACGGCAAAGGGCAAATCCGCGTCAACAACCGTGCCGAATTGCAAGCCGCGTGGGAGCAACTGAACAAAATCGTGTGCGTGCTGGAAAAGCGGTTGCCGCTGGCGTTGGAATGCTCGGTGATCGTGGCACGCGGAGCGGATGGGCAGTGCGTGAATCTGCCACTGCAACGCAATTTGCACCGCGATGGTATTTTGGCGGTCACCGAAGTGTATGAAGGCAATGTGCCGCCCGCATTGGCACAACGTGCCGTGGATGCCGCCAAAGCCGTCGCCGCCGAACTGAATTATGTGGGCGTGTTGTGCGTCGAATTCTTCGTGATCGACGATGAAGAAGGCGGTCGTTTGGTGGTGAACGAAATGGCTCCGCGTCCCCACAACAGCGGGCATTACAGCATTGAAGCGTGCGATGTATCGCAATTCGAGCTGCAAGTGCGCACCTTAGCGAATCTGCCACTCACGCAACCGCGCCAGCACAGCCCCAGCATCATGCTGAATTTGTTGGGCGATATTTGGCCCGCACATGGCAATAGCAACCCGCCGTGGGAGAAAATTCTCGCGCTGCCCGGCACGCATCTGCACCTGTACGGCAAAGCCAAGGCGAGCAAGGGGCGCAAAATGGGGCATTTAACCATTACCGCCGCCGATGTCGAAACCGCCCGTGCAACGGCACTGCAAGCCGCTGCGATTTTGGGCATTGCGGCGTTTTAGCCGTCCACTGCATGGTGAAGATGCTTTCCATAACACCGTATGCCGATGCAATCCGCGCTGGCGGGCTATTGGGCTTGCCGACCGAAACCGTGTACGGCTTGGGCGCGGATGCCGATAACGATGCCGCCGTCGCGCAAATTTTCACCGCCAAAGGTCGCCCAGCGGATCACCCGTTGATTGTGCATGTGGCGGATTTAGACGGTGGTTTGTCGGGTGCGGAACACTATGCCGCCGAGATTCCAGCATTTGCCCGCGCCCTGATCCGCGCGTTTTGGCCCGGTGCTTTGACGCTGATTCTGCCGCGTCGCCCCGCTGTGGGTGCAGCGGCTGCGGGGGGGCAGGGTTCGATTGGCGTGCGTTGCCCTGCACACCCGTCTGCGCAGGCGGTGTTGCGGGCGTTGCGTGAACCGTCTACGCCGAATTCCTCCATCGTATGGGGTATTGCCGCGCCCAGTGCCAACCGTTTCGGGCGCGTCAGCCCCACGACGGCGGCGCATGTGGCGAGCGAGTTTCACGACCAAATCCCCGATTTGCCGATTTTGGACGGCGGCGCGTGTACGCTGGGTATCGAATCCACCATCATCGACTGCACGCGCGGCCAGCCGATTTTGCTGCGTCCGGGTTCGATTAGCCGGACGCAAATAGAAGCAGTTTGTGGGCAAAGGGTGCTATCGAATGCCGAGCTAGAACTTCAAAGCCAGAAAGACCTACAAGCACCCAAAGCATCCGGCACACTGGAATCGCACTACGCACCCAATGCCAAAGTGCGGCTGATGAATGCCCAAGAATTGCAAACGGCGGTGGATTTATTGGGCAGCGTGATGCACCCCAAGGGCGGCGAAAGCAAGCCGTCGATTGCCGTATATACCCGCAGCACCTTGCAGAAAGTGCCACTGCAAGTGCTAGTACGCCGAATGCCCGACGATGCCGAAGCCACCGCGCAGCAGCTTTTTGCCGTGCTGCGCGGGTTTGATGATGCCCAAGTCAAACTGATCTGGGTCGAAACCCCGCCCAGTCACCCCGAATGGGAAGGGGTGCGTGACAGGTTGCAGCGGGCGAGTGCGTAACAACTAAAAACTAAAACATCATCCCCACCGCCAAACTAAACGAGGTTGGGTTCAGGGTGGCATCAATGGTTTGTCCAGTGGAAAGGGTGGTGCGGGTGGTTAACGGGGAATAGGTCATGTGGGCATCTACAAACCACTTTTTATCCAGCGCGTAACTCACACCCAATTGAAAGGTGGGAATCCATTTCGATTCGACCGACATGGTGGTGGGGTTGTTCGGCGTTCCGCCCGTCATGGCGGTGAGGGTGGACGTGCCGCGTGCATCAAAAAACTTGGCATACGTCAGACCCGCGCCGATGTAGGGGCGAATCAGGCTATTGGCTTCCATACTGCGCCATTGCAGTGTCAACGTGGCGGGCAATGCCTTCACTGTGCCGATTTTGCCTACGCCGCCAATCGCATTCGCGCCCGTAATGTCGTGCGAGAACGGCAAGGCCACGGGTAAATCAACCGAGAAATGGTCGGTCAGCATATACGTGATGCCGCCCGAAATTTGCGCCGCGTTGCTCACCGCAATTTGCGTACTGGGCAGGGAGGGGGTTGTCAAATCACCGCTGGATACATTGGGGCGCAGAATCGTTCCGCCCGCCCGCACCATCCACGAACCCGCCACCTGCGCTTGTGCCACCGAACCCACGGTTAATGCCGCCAAAGCGGTTGAAACCCAAAGAAGTTTATTCATGATGTCGCTCCCAAAATTACAACCAACCTGCTTTAGCCAGTTGGATATTGATAGCCTGCCCAATCAGCTTGTGCAGCGCGGGGGTGGGGTGGAAGTTGTCGGCATAGCCGTAGCTTTGCCACCAGTTCGCCGATGTTTCCCCCACGGGAATGTTGGCCGACAAGTTCGCCGTATTGCACGCGGCAACGGTGGCGGGTAGGTTCAAGGTGGCGGTTCCCAAGCTATCCGTTCCCCCTGCGACTTTGGGGCAGGCAGGGGTGGTGACGTTGGTCAGGTTGTATTGCGCGGGGTTGTTGGTGACGCGCGTTCCTTCGGCGTAGAGGTCAAAAAGTTGGACATTCGTCCCCGCCAACCCTTGCGCCAAAGCAGTGTTGTACGCCAGCAGCCAAGAACGGGCAGCGGCTTGGGTTGCCTCACGCTTGGCGGTTCCCGATGTGGCCTCGACTTGCGCCAAAATCGCGGCAAAACGGGGGGTGGTTGTGACATCTGGCACATTCACCACCACCACTTTAGTCACACCTTTAGCCACAATGTGGGTGCGTACCGATGCCGCCAGTGCCTGCGCAGCGGCTTGCGCATAGGCTGCGGCTGCGGTTGCCATGCTGGTGGTGGTGGGAGTTGTTCCCAGCAAGGTGCTAACGGTCGCAGCGGGCAGCAAAGTGCCGAGCAAATTGCTGTAATTGCTTACGCCAGTCGCAGTTCCGGCACGCAGATACGTACCAATCAAATCCGCCATGTCGTTACCACCACCGTCCACCATCACTACATCGGTGGCTGCCAATGTGGGGGCAGCGGTGGCGATTTGGTACAAAATCGACAAGGGACTGCTATTGCTGGGCGATGTGCTGTTGGTCAAATTGTTCACGCGCGAACCCGCCACGGCGTAGTTGGTACAAGTCGATTGGGTCGAGAAAGTAGCCGTTGTAGAGGTGGCAGTCGTGGTACTGTAGTTAAAGAACGAACACAGTTTGCCCACGCCCATATTGGCGGCTACCAGTTCGGGGAACACCATGAAGGAGGTTGTGGGGTCGGAGCTTTGTATCGTCACTTTGTGGCCGAAGCTGCCGCTATCCATCAGACTATCGCCAAATACCTTAAAAGAAGGGGCGATGGTTTTCGGGGTGGTATCCGCACCATCACTCGCACCGCCGCAGCCAGCTAGAAAGACGGCACAACCCGCTGCAATCGCAGTGAGCGTTGTGCGTTTCGCCAAATTCCATTGTTTCATCCGATGTTCTCCTTTAGTTAGAGTAGTGAGAGACAACATCATTAACGGTAAACTCACCCTTTTCAATAGGTGTTT
>CALMCD010000002.1 GCA_937863075.1 uncultured Rhodoferax sp.
TCACATGCGGGAATAGCTCAGTTGGTAGAGCGCAACCTTGCCAAGGTTGAGGTCGAGAGTTCGAGACTCTTTTCCCGCTCCAGAAATCTCCAAATTTGAAATACCTCCTTACGGAGGTATTTTTTTGCCTATACGATTTGTTTAGTGGCGGAAATGGCGCACGCCGCTGAACACCATCGCTACGCCGCGCTCGTTCGCTGCTGCAATCACTTCATCATCGCGCATCGAACCACCGGGTTGAATAATGCAGGTTGCGCCTGCATCGACCACCACATCCAAACCATCGCGGAACGGGAAGAACGCATCGCTCGCCACAACTGTACCCGCCAGCGACAAATTCGCGTGACCCGCTTTGATGCTGGCAATGCGTGCCGAATCCAAACGGCTCATTTGACCCGCGCCCACGCCCATCGTCATGCCGCCTTTGCAGAACACGATGGCGTTGGATTTCACGAATTTCGCCACGTTCCACGCGAACAGCAAATCGTTCAACTCGTCGGCGGTGGGTTGCTTGGCGGTGACGACTTTCAAATCGCTCAACTGCAATTCGTGGTTATCGGCGGTTTGCATCAAAATTCCGCCCCCGATGCGTTTCATGTCCATCGCGTTGCGATTCGTGGAAACATCCAACTGCAAAATCCGTACATTCACTTTGGATTTGAACACCGCCAGCGCTTCGGGCGTGAACGCGGGAGCCATCAATACTTCGACGAACTGCTTCGAAATCTGTAGCGCTGCACGTTCATCCAGCGGGCAGTTCAGGGCGATGATGCCGCCAAACGCGCTGGTTGGATCGGTTTGAAAGGCTTTGCTATACGCTTCCAACGCATCCGCGCCCAACGCCACGCCGCAGGGGTTGGCGTGCTTGACGATCACACAGGCGGGCGTGTTGAAACTCTTCACGCATTCCCACGCGGCATCGGCATCGGCGATGTTGTTGTAGCTCAGTTCCTTGCCTTGCAACTGTTTGGCGGTGACCAGCGTACCGGCTGCGGGAATCAAATCGCGGTACAACGCGGCTTGTTGGTGCGAATTTTCGCCGTAGCGCAAATCCTGAACCTTGGTGAAACGCCCATTGGTTTGTGCCGGAAAAAGTGCCAAAACGGGTGCAGCGCTTACTGGGCTTGCAGAGCTAGCTTCAAAATCAATAGCAGATAAATAATCGCTAATCGCGCCATCGTATTGGCTGATGCGGTTGAAGGCGGCAACGCTCAAGGCGAATTTGGTTTTATCGCTGATTTTTCCTGCATTACCGTTGGCTTGCAATTCGGCAATCACGGTGGCGTATTGCGATGCGTCGGTCAATACAGCAACATCTTTCCAGTTTTTCGCCGCGCTGCGCACCATTGCGGGGCCGCCGATGTCGATGTTTTCAATCGCGTCTTCCAGCGTGCAACCGGCTTTGGCGACGGTGGCTTCAAACGGATACAGATTCACGACCAGCACATCGATGGTGTTGATTTGGTGCTCTGCCAAGGCTGCCATGTGCGCCGGAAAATCGCGGCGCGCCAGCAAACCGCCGTGAACGCGGGGGTGCAGGGTTTTGACGCGACCGTCGAGCATTTCAGGGAAACCCGTCATTTCCGCGACTTCGGTCACGGGCAGGCCGCTATCGGCGAGCAATTTGGCGGTTCCGCCAGTGGACAGCAGCTTGATGCCCTGCGCGTGCAGTGCTTGGGCGAGTTCGACAATTCCGGTTTTATCGGATACAGAAATCAGTGCATTCATAGGTGCATTCATGGTTCAAAATTTCCTTGGGTTGAGTTTTTGGGTAAGTAATTGATGTTCCAGCAATTTTTTGTGCAGGGTGTTGCGGTTCAGTCCCAGCCACTGGGCTGCGCGGGATTGGTTGTGGTTGGTACGATCCATCACCATTTGCAGCAGCGGCTTTTCCACCAGCCGCATCAGCATGTGGTGCATATTGCTGGGTTCGAGTCCATCAATATCCTGAAAATAGGTTTCCAAATTTTGGCGTACACATTCTTCAATGGAGGGGGTGGGGGGGGTGTAAGTCGATGGTTCCGGTGTCATTCGGTTAAAAATTGCTCTACGGCTGCGATTTGGGCAGCACTGCTATCGAGGGTATTCATGTGGGCGCGGAAGGCTTCGCCCCCTTCCAAGGGACGCATGTACCAGCCGATGTGTTTGCGTGCCGATAACACGCCCACCACCTCCCCATACAGGCTGTAATGGTCGTGCAGATGCGCAATCAGCCATTCCCGCATTTGTGGGCGCGAAGGGGGCGCAAGGTGTTCGCCCGTTTCCAGAAAGTGCAAAATCTCTTGAAAAATCCACGGCTTACCCTGCGCTGCACGCCCAATCATCAGGGCATCGGCTTGGGTGGCTTGTAAAACGGCACGGGCTTTTTCGGGGGTGGTGATGTCGCCATTGGCAACGACGGGAATGCGCACGGCGGCTTTCACGGCGGCGATGGTCGCGTATTCCGCCTCGCCCTTGTAGCCTTGTTCGCGCGTGCGACCATGCACGGTGAGCATCTGCACGCCCGCCGCTTCAAACTGCCGCGCCAACGCTTCGGCGTTTTTGTGGTCTTGGCTCCAACCCGTGCGCATTTTCACGGTAACAGGGATGTTGTGCGGCGAACAGGCTTCCACCACGGCTTCGACAATCGACAGCGCGAGTTTTTCATCCTGCATCAATGCCGAACCCGCCCATTTGTTGCACACCTTTTTGGCGGGGCAACCCATGTTGATGTCGATAATTTGTGCGCCGTGGTCGATGTTGTAACGGGCGGCATCCGCCATCATGGGGGCTTCGGTTCCGGCGATTTGAACGGCAATCACCCCGCTTTCCCCTTCGTGGTTCAAGCGGCGGGTGGTTTTAGGAGAGTTGCGCAAGTCGGGGCGCGAAGTCACCATTTCGCTCACGGCATAACCCGCGCCGAGCCGTTTGCACAGCATACGAAAAGGCCGATCCGTCACTCCCGCCATAGGAGCGACAAACAGGGTATTGGGCAGGGTATGGGAGCCGATTTGCATGGGGGGGCTATTTTATTCCCCAACGTGCATGATAAGGCTACCCCGATAGCGGTCGGTTTCGCGGGCAGAGCAGCGGTCGGTGAGGGCATCGCCCCAGCGTTCTTGCATCCATTGCACTTCGGCGGTGATTTGGTCGCGCTTGGATTGGGAATCCAGTTCGCCGCGTGTACGGGATTCCCGATGAATGGCGACTACATCGCTCGCTTGGACGATACGCCAACCGTGTTCGCGCAACTTGAGGCAGTAATCCACATCATTGAACGACACGGCTAAATCGGTCTCAAAGCCGCCCACGGCTTCCCATGCCGCACGGCGCGTCAGCAGGCACGCACCCGTCACGGCAGCGACATTGCGTGGAATCCGAATCGCCGAACAATCATCAACATGGGCGATATTGCGGGCAACCCATTCAAAACCCGTCAGCACCCCATCATGCTGGATGCTGCCGCCTTCCGATTCAGGGTAATTCAACAAGGCTCCGACTGCACCGATTTTTTCATCGAATGCCAAATGCGCTTGCAGTTGGTCGATGGTGTCGGGCGATAGCAATTCGATGTCGTCATTCAAAAACAAAATCTGCGGCGTATCGACCGGATGGATTCCCGTTTGGCACGCCAGATTATTCAGCTCCGACCAATTAAATGGCCTATCGTGGTGCAGCACCCGCACGCGCGGCATCGTCTCCCAGTGCGCTAACAATTCCAGCATCACTGGGTTGCGGGACGATCGCACATTGTTGGCAACTAACGTGATGAATACATCATCACGCGGCAAACCATGCAAGAAACGCAATAAGGGGGCTAAATCTTCGACGTTATCGTGTGTCGGAATCACCACCGTGAGCGGCTGGGGCGGCACTTTCCAGGTATGCAGCAGGCCACCACGCTCTTGCGATGCCTCGGTATGCAGTGGCACACCCAGCGTCTTTTCGAGAAGGGATTGCACGATGCGAATAGCCGCTTGGATGGTGTAAGGTTTGACGCTGGAACGGTACGAAACCGAATGTTCACTCACGCGCCAGTCGTACAACACGCGGGGGATATGCGCCACGTTATCGCCCGAACGATGGGCTACCCGCAGCACCACATCCCAATCCTGCGAACCATTGGCTTCCAGACGCAAACCGCCCACCACATCCCACGCGGTACGCCGAATAGCGCACAGGTGGTTGATGTAATTGAAGTGCCACAGCGTTTCCGGCGACCAATCGGGCTTATGCTGGGTGGTGAGCGGTGCGCCCGTGCGGTCAATGGTGCGGCTATCGGTGTAAATCAAATCCAAATTTTGATGCGAATGGACATGGGTTTGAATCACCATCGCCAATTCCGATAGCGCGTGCGGATGCAGCACATCGTCGTGATCCACAAACACCAGCCACGGCGCATTGCCCAACGCCACACCGATATTCGTTGCCGTGACGATGCCACCATTTTGGGCGCAATGGTGCATACGAATAGCGGGGTGTTGGGGATAAGCGATAGGTGTGGTGCTACCGTCGTCAATGAGCCATAACGTCCAATGCGGATACAACTGGTTTTGGATGGAAGCGATGCAGGCTTCTAAAAATTCCGGCACGGTGTTGTAAACCGGAATCACCACATCGAAATGCACACCGTTTTGCGCACCGTTCGTACCGTTTATGGCGGCTTGGTGCAGTTTTTGTTCGTGTTCAAGCTGCTCGGTGCGGGCTTTTTGCGCGGCTAAATCGTGTTCGAGGGTTTGGATTTGTTGCCGTAAATTGGTAATCTTTTCTTGCTGGTTATCGTATTGGTGCAGCAAACGAAAGGCGGTGCTACGCAGTGGCTCGTGCGCTTGTGCCAATAACGTGCTGGCTAATTTGGCCTGCACCCGCTGCGCTTGCGCCACAAAACCTTTACGCGCGTGGTAGGTGGCTAAATCGATTTCGGCTTCCGATTCGGGATAAATGCGGTACTCGCACAGCAATTCATC
>CALMCD010000003.1 GCA_937863075.1 uncultured Rhodoferax sp.
AAACCGAGCGTTTGCGCACGATTTGGGTAAGTCCGAAGAATCTACCCGCCACCGAAGCCGAGCGCGTTTTGGGTAAAGCCCTAGAACACGAACATCGTTTAGGCGATTTACTACGCCGCCCCAATGTGAACTACGCTGCGCTCATGTCGCTGGACAATGGACGTTTTCAACCCGAAGCCGCCCTGTCACCGGACGCAGTGGAGCAAGTGGAAATTGTGGCGAAGTATTCCGGCTATATTGACCGCCAGAATGACGAAGTGCAACGTGCCGCGCATTACGAGCATCTGCGTCTGCCCGACGAATTGGACTATATGCAGGTCAGCGCCTTGAGCATCGAAGCCCGTCAGCGCCTGAATAAACACCGCCCTGAGACGCTGGGGCAAGCATCGCGCATGTCGGGCATTACGCCCGCCACGATTTCGCTGCTGCTGATTCATTTGAAAAAAGGCAACTTCAAAGGATTTACATCGAAGGAGTCCGTTTGATGTCCGCGTTACGTCCCCTGCAAGCCGAATTAGAGCAAGGTCTACACACCCTGCAATTGCCATTAAGCGCTGCCCAAATCACCACCCTGCTGGATTATTTGGATTTAGTCCAAAAGTGGAACAAAGTCTATAACCTCACCGCCGTGCGCAATCCGGCGGAAATGCTGACGCACCATTTGCTGGATAGCCTTGCCGCCGTTTCATCGTTGCAAGAGCGCAATCCGATTCGCGTGCTGGATGTTGGTTCGGGCGCGGGCTTACCCGGTATTGTGTTCGCTATTTGCTTACCAGAAGTCACCGTGCATTGCGTGGATACGGTCGGTAAAAAAGCGGCATTCATTCAGCAGGTGGCGGCAAGCTTGCGATTGCCGAATCTGCGTGGCATTCATGCACGGGTCGAATCGCTGACTGATTCGTATGATGTGATTACCTCGCGTGCTTTTGCGTCGTTGGTTGATTTCACCACATGGTCACGCGGCGCGTTGGCACAAGGCGGGGTATGGATGGCGATGAAGGGCAAACACCCTGAAGAAGAAATTGCCGTTTTACCCGCTGATGTAAAAATGTTTCACGTGAAACAATTACAAGTCCCCGGGTTGGATGCGCAACGCTGCATTGTGTGGCTATGTCCGCAGCCCCACACTGGCACAAACCAGTAACCCGCCCAATGAAGGTGAACGCGCAAAAACCAAGGTGCCACCGTAGAGTTGGACAATATCCTTGCAAATTGCCAAGCCTAGGCCGTAGCCTGCTACGGTTTCATCCAAACGCACACCCCGGTCGCTGAGTTGCTGTAACTCAACAGCGTTGCAACCAATCCCATCGTCTTCTATCACGATATGCACTTGGTGATTTTCCAAAGAAACACGGCATACCACTTGGTTTCGTGCCCATTTACAGGCGTTATCGAGTAAATTGCCAATGAGTTCCAGCATATCCTCCCGATCCCCAAAGCGGGTGATTGCGGGGCATATCGTGCAATCAATTTGTGGTGATGCCAAATGCACTTGGCGGAGAACATGAATCAGCATAGGCAATTCGGTATGCGGATCAAAATCTTGCAGCGTTTTCCCCAAACCCGCCATACGTGCCCGTTTTAACTCCCGCTCGGTTAATTGTCGAATGCGTTGGCATTGCATAACGGCGGTTGGGTTATCCAAATCCTCCACGTACTGTTGAAGCCAGCACAAAGGCGTTTTCAGTGCATGGGCTAAATTGCCCAAAGCGTTGCGAGAGCGTTCTAATCTATCGTGCATCAAACGCAGCAAATGGTTTAATTCTTTGACGAACGATTCCATTTCAGCCGGAACGACTTCGTTAAGCTGGGAAATTTGTCCGGCTTTGAGCTGTTGAAGTTCCAAGCGAATGCCATCCAATTGCCGGAAGGTATTCCGAATGATGGAGCGTTGTAAAAGCAAAATCGTGCTGATGCCAAGGCTTGCCAAAATGGGAAACATCCATCGAAAGCGGTGTGACGATGTTTCCTGCGGAATGGCATACGAAAACACATTGCCCACGACCCAAATCAATACCATCACCAACACCAAGTTAATGGCTAACTGGGCTTGTAATTGTCGCTCTAATGATTTCGTGGATTTCATAAGGTGTGGCAAAAAATATAGCCCTGTCCACGCCGAGTTTGAATCCAATCCTTCCCAATTTTGCGCCGTAGATGGGAGATGTACACCTCAATTACATTGCTTTCGTGGTCATACGGATGGTCATAAACGTGTTGTGCGAGTTGGGCTTGGCTGCACAGTTTCCCCGGGTGTAGCATAAAGTAACGCAGTAGGCGAAATTCGATACCCGTTAAATCCATCACTGTTCCTTCGGGGGAGGTGACTTGTTGGCGTTCTTCATCCAACTGCAAACCGTGGTAATGCAGCTGGTTTTGCCCTAAATCGGCATTCCAATTGCGGCGAATCAATGCTTGCAAACGTGCCAGCAATTCTTCAAAGTGGAAGGGTTTGCCCAAATAATCATCGGCTCCGGCTTTCAGGCCATCCACCCGCTCATGCCAAGTATCGCGTGCCGTCAACACAATCACCGGGACGCGGTTGCCTTTTTTACGCCAATTTCGCAGCACCTCTAAACCATTGCGCTGGGGCAAACCCAAATCCAAAATGACCACGGCGTAAGCGGTTTCATCCCCTAGGAATTCGGCATCTACGCCATTATCAGCAAGGTCTAAGGCAAAACCTGTTTGCTTGAGTTGCTTGCCTATGCTGTCACGCAAAGCCGCATCATCTTCTACTAAAAGCAAGCGCATAGTTGCTTATGATTGCTTATGGTTTTTTCCCATGCTCTTCTTCGTAATGGGATTGGTACCAATGCGGTTCTTGAATCGCGGTTTCGTACAAAAATTCGGCGACGGCGCGGCGGTCGGTAGCGCTAAGTTGCGGAATAGCGGGCATGAGTCCGAATTGCCGCACCGCCCCCGGCATCAAGGTTTTTGCAGCATTCGGTGCTTGCGTCCACTGCACAATATGCGCGATAAAGGCTTCGCGTTCGGGGTACGCCTTCATCACATGGTTTTTCATTCCAAACGCGGGTGGTGCAATCCCCGTGGTTTTATCACCCAACGCATGGCACGATGCGCAGGCTGCCTGAAATACCGCAGCCCCCGGGTGTATGGGATTGGGTGCGACTGCCAAGGCGGATGTGCAAGCGACTAAACCCAAAACCCAAGTAATAGAATGAAAATGTTTTAGATGGGGCATGGTGACGGGTGGCTTTCTCAAGTATGCTGAAAAATGTGTTTTAAGGTGTGAGTTGCTCTAGGGAGAAGCGCATTTTCCCATCATTGGAAGGGATGTACTTAAAGGTAGCATACGGGGTTTTCAAACGCAAATCCAAGGGTTCTAAGGTTGCCGAAGTACAGTTTGTTTCCGCTATATTCACGCCATAATCACTGATTTCAAAAATATATTCATTGGCTGGATTTTGATAATAATCCAAGGTAGCCCATAAATTCATATTTTTATATTTTAAATGGGGTAAATGAATTTGTAATGCTGAACTCACGGTCAATGGTTTGCAGCCCAAAATGGTATCGACATCAGCTTGGGATAAAACTTGCGCTTTATAGGCAGTGGAACCCGTTTGACTTTTCCACAAGGAAACAAACGAATTCAAATGCCGCTCGGATGCTGTCATCAGTTTGCGGTAGGTGTTCATTAAATCCGGGTTCTTGGTGGTACTGAGCATTTTTTTCAAATCGGCAATATCCACCTCTTCGACCAGTGCGCCGACCAATGAAGCTTCGGAAGCACCTTTGGTTCCGCTCAAAATTAAATCGTTGTACAGCGTTTGCAAACTGGCATCGTGGAATTTTCCCACTTCTGACAACGCAACACTGGGTATTTGGTAAAGATTGAGCAAATTCAATACCGAATCGGTATGCCGTTGTTCAGATTCTGAGATATTTTGAAAAACGACGGAATTGAATTTTGAACGCAATGTTAAATACACATCACGCGCCAATTTTTCTTCTTCTTGTAAATAGTGTAAATCTATTTTATCTTGTTCTGTTAATACTCCGGCTGGTATTTGCAATGATGGATTTTGTGCATTGCTGCCTTGTCCCTGCCCTTGTCCTTGTGCCGCAAAAGATAAACCCGGTACGCTTAATGCACAAGCGATGGTTATAACGGATGCTAAAGTTTGGTATTTCATACAATGAACCTTTTTGGGAGAGCGTGCTAAAGAACCCTCACTGTAAGCACCTAGGATGAAACCAAGCTGAAAATGGCTCTTCCATATTTTTCTTTTTAACCATAGGTCAATCTCTATGCTAGGCGTAACCGATTACGGCACTTTTGTGGTGACCATCATCATCTTTTTATTGATTCCGGGGCCGGGGAATTTGGCGTTGATTACCTCCACCAGCAAAGGTGGCATATTGGGCGGCATGGGTGCTACCTTGGGTGTGATTGCGGGCGATCAGGCGTTGATGTGGTCGGCAGTGGCGGGGGTTGCCGCGCTCTTGACCGCATACCCACAAGCCTTCAATGCGGTGCAGTGGCTGGGAGCGGTATATTTGGGCTGGCTGGGCATTCAAATGCTGTGGGCGAAAGCGGGTGCTGCTCCGGTGCTGCATATCAAAGCAGGGCATTATTTTCGTCAGGCGTTTTTGATTACGCTGCTCAACCCCAAAGCTATTTTGTTTTACATGGCATTCTTCCCCTTGTTTGTCGATCCAGCACACCATCAAGGATTGGTAACCTACGGCTTTATGGCGGTGACGATTGCGGTGATTACCTTTTTCTATGGTCTCACATCGGTACTGCTGACGCACTATCTGGCGGGGCATATCCGTGCCAATCCGGTCATTGGGCGGGTATTGGAAAAAGTGGCGGGCTTATTCTTGGTTGGATTCGGCATCAAACTGGCGTTGTCGTCGCGTTAAAGTGGGATCAATGTTTCACGTGAAACATTAAACAATGCAAAGATGCAAAGATGCA
>CALMCD010000004.1 GCA_937863075.1 uncultured Rhodoferax sp.
TCGACTTTATCGCTCAACAAACGGCTTTTTTCCTTCAGCATCGGGTTCACTTCCTTGAGCAGGCTTTGGAATTGGCTGGTGAGCTTATCCCCTTCCTCACGGGTGTTGATGATGTAGGAGGTGATGGACATAATCAGCTCGGTTTTCTCGCGCACTTTTTTGGTCGAACCAAACAATGCACCAATCAGCGGAATATCCTTCAAGCCGGGTAAACCGCTCACATTGTTGTTACCCGCATCCCGAATCAAACCCGCAATCAGCAACGGTTTGCCGTTTTCCACGACCACCTCGGTGCTGACTTTGCGTTTCGAGAAATTGGGGTACGTGATACCACCCACGGTCGTGCCAATGGCTTGCACCGAACTCACTTCTTGCGAAACCGTCAACGCCACTTTGCCCGAGGCACTAATCACCGGAGTTACTTCCAAAATCACCCCCGTCGGGCGGTAGGTGATGGAATTGGAAATGGTATTACCGCCCAATGTAGTCGGGGTGCTGGTGGTTTGGCTGGAAACCGCGATTTCATCACCCACTTCGATCCGCGCCATTTTTCCATCGGCGGCCATGACGTGCGGGGTAGAAATCACGTTCACATTGGTATCTTGGCTCAACAAATTGAGTAAACCAATGATTTGCCCCCCACTGTTCAGCACCGAGTAGCTCAAGCCGCCGCCCGCTCCCGCCACTACCCCCAGATTGGTCG
This sequence comes from uncultured Rhodoferax sp., assembly GCA_937863075.1. Lineage (GTDB taxonomy): Bacteria > Pseudomonadota > Gammaproteobacteria > Burkholderiales > Burkholderiaceae_C > Allorhodoferax. The sequence continues at coordinate 704 of CALMCD010000004.1, forward strand.
ATGGGGCAACAACACCGCCCAAGCCCGCTTTTGCCGACCAGCTTTGCCCATTGGCCCGCAAGGTGTCATTGAGCCACCACTCCACGCCGTATTGCAGGGTATCGTTCAACGCGACCTCGGCGACCATCACCTGAATTAGCACTTGGCGTGAGGGCGAATCCAGCCGTTCCAGCACCCGTTTAATCTGCTGAAAATCCAAAGCCGAAGATTTGATAATCAAGGTATTGGTGACTTCATCGGGAATCACCTGCACCGATCCACTCAAACCCGATGCCGTGCCACTGGCAGAACTGGCACTCGGTGTATTGCCGCGATTGATGGTGGTGGTCGGCGCGGCGGCGGGGGTTGCTGCACCCAGTCCGCCTTGCGATGAGGGCGTGCTGGTTCCGCCGGTGGTAGTGGTTCGGGCAGGGGTGCTACCGCCGCCGGAACTGGCTCCGCCAAACAACTGGCGCAAAATATCCGCCAGCCGCGCGGCATTGCCATTGGTCACCGGATAGATGTGGACGAATGCACCGAGGCCGTTTTTCGGCTCGGCATCCATCGTTTTAATCCAACGCTCGGCGGTTTCAACCAGTTTATCGTTCGCGCCCGCTACCAGCACCGCATTCATGCGCGTGATGGGTTGAAAATGCACTTTCAAACCATCCGTTCCCGCCCAGTTGAACATCCCCGATGTTTTGAAGAGCGCATCCATATCCTTGGCAATTTCACCTGCATCGGCATTCACCAGCGGAATCAGTTGCACTTTGACTTGCTGGAGGTAATCCACATCCAACAACGCCACCATTTCCACCACTTTTTCCAATGAAGAAGCGCGGTCAGCGACTATCAAATAACGCCCCGTGGCATCGTTGGTCACAATCGCTTGCGGGCCTAAAAAGTTACGAATCGTGTTCGCCAACTGGCTGGATTGCACGAATTTGACCGGAATAATCTGCATCACGGGCGAACCCGGCCCTTGTCCTGCGGTAGGAATTTTTTCGCGCAGCGCGGTCGCCTCTTTGGTGACGCGGTAGAGCTTATCTTGCTTGATGATGGAAACGCCGCTGGTTGCCAACGCCGCCTCTAACACGTTGTACACATCGCCCAAATTGACCGCGCCCGAACTTTTCAGGGTAATTCGCCCTTGCACCGAGGGGTCGATGATGTAATCCAGCTTGAGCGCGTCGCCCAAAATCACCTTCATGACATCGTAAATATCGGCGTTATCAAACATCAAGCTCACGCCACCGCTGGGAATCTGCGACAAATTCGGCGTTGCTGGAGCGACTGGCGCTACTGGAGCTACTGGGGCTGGTGGCGGGGTCACCACCGGAGCGGCTGCTCCCGCTTTGGGCGCGTTGGGCGCGTTGGGCGCAGATGCAGGGCGAGCTGGTGCAGCAACAGGAGGGGCAACAGGTGCAGGTGCGGGTGCTGAAGCCGCTTCAGCGGGTTTTTGTGCCACGCCAGCTCCGAAAGCGGCAGCGAAAGGATTGGCAATGGGTTCAGCCGCCAATGCGGAGCTGCTCACCGTGACCGTGAGAAAACACACTGCAATCGCAGCGGCAATTTGTTTTTGGGGAAAGCGCAGGGCTTGCATCGTTTGCATGATTGGCATGATTTGCATCACTTGGTATTCGGTTGGGGTTTCGATGCCGCAGAAGCTGCTGGCATGGGGGCGGTCGCGGTCACTACGGCATCGGCTACCAAATAGGGGGCGACAAAACGCACGGTTATTTCCAAATAGGGATCAGTACCCACCGGCGCAGACGCAGCGGCGGATGCAGCAGAAGCGGCGGCTGTCGCTTTTTTAGCTGCTGCTTTGGTGGCTACGGGCTTGGGCGGAATCACGGCCTTGATTTTGACATCGCTCACCCGAATGCTCTGGGCTTGGGTTTGCAGCTCGGCTTCCAGACGCGGCAACTGCTGCGGAACGCCGATAAACTGGGCTTCGAGGGTGATTAAATCCGTCGTTTTTTCGGCAGTTTCTTTGCGGGGTTCGGTTTTAGGCGTATCTACTTTGGGTACGTCAATTTGCACTTTTTCAAAATACAAACCTTGTAGCGTCTGCGTGAGGCTGGCTTTCATCGCTTCCAACGCTGCCTCACGCGTGGGCGCAACAAAGGCCCGCGATCGCCACAAATCGTAATCGGGTTTGAAGACGATTTTGCGCTTATCCATTTCGCGGGCAATGCGAATGACTTCATTACTGGCTTCTAATTTGGTGGATACGCTATCGGCTTCATCCAGATGCTCGAAATAATTATCGACATATTCCACATAGCCGTAAACCATCATCACGATCACCAATAACGGCATTAAAAACGCCGCAATGCCTTTGCGCCGCAATGCACGAATCCAATCTCTTATCATGGTGCGCCCTTTTTATCGTTTTTATCGTCTTTAACTTCGATATTCCATTGCATTTCCCATATTCCGGTATCGGCATGGATTTTCAAATCCGAAAAACGCTTATTTTTTTTCAATTCTTCTTGAATCGCGCTAAGTTTTCCACCCGTAAATTCAATCCGAATGGTAGAACCCGTTTTTTCATAAAAATTCAAGCGCGTGGGCAAAGTATTGGGCGGGTTCAATGCCGTCACCACTTCGGCTAGCGGTTGAAAGGCGGGCGCACCGGCGGCAAAACGGTTTTTCATATCCACCGATTCCGCCATGCGCAGGGTATCACGCCGAATGGCTTTGGAATTTTGATAATGGTGGGTTAAACGGCGCAATTCAAAACGCTGGTCTTCGATTTGTGTTTTCAATTCATCGTCATGCGAAACCATCGCCCCAATCAACGCGCCCCCGACCACCGCCCAACCCAAACTCCACGCATTGACGCGGTTCAAAAGCGGCTCATAAGTCGGTTGGATTTCCACACCCGTTTGTGCGGATTTCAGCAGCGGCAAGAATAATGTTTCTGGCGCACCCTGATGAGAATCATTTAATTCCCGCAAACCCAATTCACTGCGCAATTCAGGAATTTTGACATTCCAACCATAAATCGCTGCACTGGGGGATTTATTTTTAGTATCATCCTCCCCCGCATTGAATAAAACCATTTCCCGCCGCACGGAATCCATTAAAGATGCCGTATCATGGGTATTTATATGAGCATTTAATTTAGTGGTGCGTAAAACCGTACCATTTGGGGCATAAATATGCAGATACCGGCTTACACCATCACTTTCCAACAAAACCCGATTTTGTTTTTTAACCGCCTTGGGTAGTATCGACAAAAATAATTGGGCACGGGCATAGCATTCATCCGCCACGCCGCCCAAGGCTTGTGCGGTTTGTTGAAAGGCCTGTATCCAATCGCTGTGCAGCCAATAAATGGTTTGCGGATTTTTGCTGCGGGTGCTGAAATCGGAAAGCCGTAATTCATTCAAAGCATACGGCACGCGGCTGGCAATGGCTTCCTGTGGCGTATTATGGGTCGTCAATTCACCGCGCAATGCCGCCAATATATCCGATGGAAGAATCCACGAAACCCATGTTGTATTATTCTTTGTGTTCGGAATTTTCCAATCATGGGTTAATTCGCGGATTTTGGCGGGTATGGCATTAAAATCTTGCTGGTCTTCGGGTAAATCCAACTTGTCCGTATGCAGGATAACCCAGTTGGAAAAATCGCGCCGCAAATGAACTACCGTCAATCCGGTTGACGATAAAGAAATCATTATCCGATGCGGTTTGGAAAATAGTTGTTTCTTCATGATTTCATGGTTGTACGATAAACTGATCCAGCAATTTATAAGCGTTATTTTCCATTTTTAATAATACGACCGCTACGGGGGCATAATCTGCGCCCTGTGGGGTTTTGAGCGTAATCCGAACGCGCAAAAAACTGGATTTTTGTGTCATCAAAGGAACGGTACTATTGCCCAGCAGTCGGGTCGCATCGGCACTCGCAATCGCACCGCGCGAGCGCGTGGATTGTAGAGCCTTCACTTGCGCCTCATCCAAGCCCCCCAGCACGCGGAATAAAAGCAGGGGCGAACGGTTGATTTCCAGTTGTTTGAGCTGCGTTCCCACCAGCACATGATCGTGAACTCCGCGCACCAAGTGTTGCGGCAGCGCCGGAATGTGGCGCAATTCGTGCAGCGAAGTAAATCCCATTCCACCTTGGTTCATCACGATGGATTGCTTGGTAAGCAGCACCGCCTTGGCGTAGGATGCTATCAATTTGGTATCTTTTTCCCCCAGTGCAGAAAATAAACGCTGCCATTCGGCTTCATCCAAACGGTTGGCATCGGGGATGATGCCCGCGTCTTCCATCTGCACGGTCGCACTAAAACCGGCAAATTCCAGCGTGTACGGTGATTCTTCTGCCACCCACAGCGCACGGCGTTCGGCGGCCTCCAGCGGGCGGGTGGCGGCTTGGCGTTGCGCTTGCAGCCCGACATTCAAACGCGCGACCGTGTAGTGCGCCATGCCTTTGAGGGCATATTCTTCCTGCAAACGGTCTTTATCTTGCACCGTGCGTTGGGCATCCAGCCGCAGCGTGCTCGACATGCCCAGCGCCAGCACCGCCACCACCGCCAGCACGCCCAGCACGAAAAGGAGAATATAACCACCCTCTCCTTGTGGGAGGGGGCGAGGGTGAGGGTTTAACTTCATGGCAATTTATGGATGAGAAAAACCATCGGTGGCACGCGCCCCCATTCGCCTTGCACGCTCAGGCGGATGAGTTCGGGCGGCGCGATTTTGTCGCTCCACGCCTTCACCCATTGCGCGGAGACTTGGCCTTTTTCGCTGATGGTGCGTTGAAAGGCGGTGATTTCGCATTCTTTCAGATTGCTAATCCACGTTTCGGAGGCGGGAACAGCTTGCCCATTTTTAGCGGCTTCATTGGTGGCGGAAGCGGCGGGTTTGGGCGATACGATTTCGCTGCGCAGGCGCAATGATCCATCATCTGCTTTCTCACACGCATAGCGCACCCGTGCCACGCCCGCGCGGGGTGCGGGTAAAACGGGGGTATTTGCATCGAATTCGATAGCATTCTCTGCAAGTAGCACGCGGCTTTTACCGCGATTCGACCATTCCACCCGCAAAGCGCGTTCGGTGGCTTGGAATTGTTCGTGGTTATGGCGGCGGGCGTTGCTGCGGGTAAACGAATCAATGCTGCCGTTCAACGCCATCGCACCAATCATGGCGACCAGCGAGGAAAGCGCCAGCGCCACAATCATCTCCAACAAGCTAAAGCCGCGTTGTGCGTTGAATGAATAACGTGGATATTTCATCACTTCATCATCGTCTCAACAACGCCTCAAAAGGATTGGTTGGCGCAGCACCAGCACCAGCAGCAGCCGATGTCCGTGCAGCGGGAGCCGATGCCGGCGCAGAAGCCGCCGCCGCCGGATTCGCCGTGGCCTGCGCGAGTGCTTTCGGGGTCATGCGCATGGTGGCAAGCTGGTAGGAATGCCGTTTTTCTTTGGCATTCTTCGTATCACCATGACTCCAAAATACTTCGATGCCCACATCTTCAACCAAGGCTTCATCGGGCGTAGCCGCTAACGGAACCGCCACCGGACGAATTTTGACCTGATAGCCAAACGATTGCCCCGCGTAAATCAGTTCCTTCGTGCCTTCGGTGTCTTCGATCAGCGTATTGCCTTTGGAATACAAAATTTCGTCCAATTTGGCGCGGGCGATTTGCATCGCCACTTCATGCGCCCCCACTTTTTCTGAGAGCCGCCGCGCACCCGATAGGGCGACAAAAGCCGTAGCAAAGCCGATGCCGATGAGCGACATCGCCACCAAAACTTCGAGCAAAGTAAAACCCCGCTGCGTGCGTATCATCCTGCGACTTTCATGGAACGACCACCCAGTCGATTTGTCCGGTAAAGCGCTTCAAGCGGTAGCGTCGCCGGCCTTCACGCGGCATGACCAAATCAAACTGTGCTTCATCCATCGTGCCATCGGGGTAAAAATAAAGGGTATCGGCGCTTTCGCTGACTTTATCCAGCCGAAATTCGGGCGGCAAAGTCAGCAAACCAGCGAGCGGAACGGTGATGGGTTGCCGTTCCATCATCGACTTATTGCGCAGTTTCATGAGGGCTTGCAGGGTTTGATCCGCCCAACGCCGCTCATTCATACGCCCTGCAATGCGATCCACCGATGCCACCGCCAGCGTCACCGCCAGCGCAATCAGCACCAGCACGACCAGCAGTTCCAGCAGCGTAAAACCGTGGGATCGGCGGGCGTTATTTCCAGCTTTGAACGTCGGCATCCTCGCCTGTTCCGCCTTCTTTGCCGTCTGCTCCGTAGGAAACGAGGTCGTATTCACCGTGCGCACCCGGTGCTTTGTAGGCGTAAGGATTGCCCCAAGGGTCTTTTTCTACCGGTTTTTTGGAATACGGGCCGTGCCAATTCGTGGCTTGTGCGGCATCGGCGGGCGCTTTATCGAGCGCAGCCAAACCTTGCTCGGTGGTGGGATATTTGCCCATATCCAAACGGTAGCCGTCTAACGATGCGCCCAGCATTTCAATTTGCGCTTTGGCAGTTTTGGTTTTAGCACCGCCCAAATGCCCAAACAATTTAGGCCCTACCAGCGAAGCCAGTAGCACCAAAATAACCATCACAATCAATAATTCAATCAGCGTAAAACCGCTTTGTTTTTTTAACTTCAGTTTCATATTTCCATTTATCCTTTTTTTACATTGCAATATCAGGGTTATAAAAGGTTTACAACGGCATATCGTTCATGGAGAAAATCGCTACCAGCATCGAAACGACCACCATCCCGATTAAACCGCCCATCACCAAAATCATGGCGGGTTCAAAAAGTGCCACGAGGTTGCGCGTGGCTTTTTCGATTTCCTTTTCGTATTGATCGGCGACTTTTATCAGCATTTTGTCCAACGAGCCGGATTCTTCCCCCACCGTCGCCAATTGCCCCAGCAGACGAGGAAAGAACGGATCAGCCAGCACGGGCGCTGACACGCCCCGCCCTTCCTGCACCGCCGTGACCAAACGATCCAGCGCCTTGACGAGGGGGATATTGTCGGATAGTTCGCGCACAATCCGCATCCCCGTCAAAATCGGCACACCGCTGGCGAGTAGCGTCCCCCAAGTGCGGCACACCGTCGCCAACTTGATTTTTAATAGCAAAGAACCCAGCAAGGGCAAGCGAAACAAGAGGTTTTGCCAACGCTCACGCCACGTTGCATTTTCTAACAATTTGATGAACCCCAGCACCAACAGCGCCATTATTCCCAAAATGTAAATACCGTACTCCCGCAGAAAATCGCCGCCGCCAATCAACACCGCAGCGGGCGTGGGCAGGGTTTGGTTCATATCGGCAAAAATTTGTCCAAACTTGGGCAGCACAAAAACCGTCAGCCCCAGCAAGGCGCATACGCCAAACACAAACAGCAGCGCCGGATAAATCGACGAACTAATCAAAAACGAGCGAAATTCTAAACTACGGGTATAAAACTCCACCAACCGTTTCATCACTATCGGCAAAATACCGCCTTCTTCGCCCGCCCGAATCATATTCACATACAAACGCGGAAAAACCTGCGGCGTGCGCGAAAAAGCATCCGCCAACGTTTGCCCTTTTTGCACTTCAATCAGCACATTTTGCATCACACGGCGAAAATAAACATGCTGAATACTGCCCAGCGTGATATGCAGCGCACGGTCTAGCGGCAAACCGGCTTCTTGCAGGGTTAAAAGCTGCTCGGTCATCGCCAAAACGTGTTTAATACCCACCGATTTGCCAAAGTTCCCGATTTCAATATTAAAACCCAATCGGCCTGTAGTTCTTTCTGGCTGTGCAGTTGTAGCTACGTTTTTAGTAGCACCCGTCACGCGAGGCGTATGGGCAGTGGGAATCGTAGCGGTTTGTAGTTTCGGCCTAGGTCGCATTTACAACTCCTGCCGCGTCACCCGCGCCAGTTCTTCCAGCGTGGTGATGCCTTCCAG
>CALMCD010000005.1 GCA_937863075.1 uncultured Rhodoferax sp.
CGTTGGTATTCGTGGGTGAGGTCAATGCGGGAAACGCCCTCGTCATCCGATGCCAGTGTGACGGGAACGCCCGCTTTCAGGTATTCAGGGAATGGATGCTGTTTACCCTTCACCCCCAAGATCGCATCGTTGCTGGTGAGGCAAATTTCCACCAGAACCTTCTTGTCCTTCATGCGTTCCAGTAGTTGGAAGGGTTTGTCTTCATACATCACGTCCACGCCGTGACCAATGCGCCGCGCTCCGGCAACTTCGACTGCTTTGCGGATATGGTCACGCAAGCTATCGGGCGGAACCAGCCCCAGCGTCAGCTCACCCGCGTGCAGTGCAATCGGTACGGATGGATAACGGGCCGATAAAAATTGCAGCATCTGCATGTGCAAATCGTAATCGCGCAGGGCAATGCGGTCATCTTCCGGGGCGACCAAGTTGAGGCCTACCGCCAGTGGATCGACCCGTGCCATTTCAAACGCATAGACCATGCCGGCAAAAACAAGGGCGGGGTCTGCCGTGCGGTTGATTTGCAATAAATAACGCCGATCCACCTCACAACCCGCTTGCGGTGCGCTGGAGGGGCAATTCATGGTGGATTGACCTTCCCATTCAAAGCGATTCAACTCCTGCTGCCCGACCACGATGTGGGAACGCAATCCGGCATCCATCAGTTTTTGGTAGGTGGCCTCCAAGCTACCGTCCCAACCCACTTGCGTGCCTAGCTCTTTGGTGTAGGCTTTACCCACGGTCACCATAATTTCGAGGTAGGTGATGTTTTGCTTGGCGGCGCGGTTGCTCAATTCGGCGATCATTTGTCCGCGATTACCGCCCGCCAATTTGCCAAAGGCATTGAAGAATTGATCGTGTCCGCGCTGGGTGCTGTAGTCAAAATTGCGCAGCGACATTTTGTCCACCAAGCTGCCGTATAAATTTGCATCCTGAATCGCTTGGATAACGGGGATGTGGGAGGCCACTTTGCAGGGTTCACGGTCGTTTGCGGCAATCGCACCGGTGGTGGGGTTGACGCACAATGCTTCCCCCGCAGCCCAATGCAAATAACTCTCGGCGTAAATCGCCCCCGACAAATGCGTATGAATATCGCCCCCCTTGGGCATTTGGCTCAAAAAGGCACGCACACGGGGAGGGCTGTCACGGTGAGCAGAAAACCATTGTGCGGCATCATGCGGCGGGGAGGAAGGGTTACTCGCACAAGCCGACAAAATGCCGACCATCACACCCACACTGCACCATTTCAATATCTGCATCGTTTACTCCCGCTGGTTGGTTGCGCCAATTTGTTACACGATTCACCGCTGTATCCACCATGCCATTATCGTAATATCAGAACGTCATGAAAATTTTTCATCTGTTTTTTAGAATCGTGCTGCTGGGGGGTACGCTGTTGAATCCAGCGGCAGGGGCGGATCGTGAGATTCACCAGCGTTTGGTGCTGAAGGGTAATAACCCCCATAGCCCCACCATCGCCCTGACGCTGGATGCCTGTTCCGGCCTATTCGATCAGAAGTTAATGCAGTTTCTGGCGCAAGAGCGCATTCCCGCCACCCTTTTCCTCACAAAGAAATGGATCGCTAAAAATCCGCAGGGTGTGGCATTTCTGCACAAAAATCGGGATTTATTCGCCATTGAAAACCACGGCTCCCAGCATATTCCGGCGGTAATCGGTGCAGGTAAAAAAGTGTACGGTATCCAAGGTCACCGCGAGCTTGCCGATTTACAGCGCGAAGTAGAAGACGGTGCGAAAGCGATTACCGATACCTTCGGCACACCCCCCCGCTGGTACCGTGCCGCTACCGCGCGGTATGACGAGAAGGCATTAGCTGAAATCGAGAAACTGGGTTTCCAAATCGCGGGCTTTTCCGTGAACGTAGATGCCGGAGCCACACTATCTGCCCGCAGCATCGTTCGGCGTTTGCACTCTGTGCAGGCGGGTGATGTGTTGTTGGCGCACATGAACCATCCGGCTTCGGGTACGGCACAAGGTTTATTAGAAGGTTTGCCCCTGTTGCGCCGCAACGGTTTTATTTTTGTACGTCTGGATTCTGAAGAAGTAAGGAGCATCCTCCCATGAATACCCCCCGCTATCTCTGCTTTTTCCGCACTTTCCGCTGGCTCTGCGTGAGTGCGCTGCTGGTCATGCTGAGTGCTTGTTCGTTTGCACCGCGTCAAATCCCCGCTACGTTGACGCATGAACAAGCCAATGATGTCACCCTACGCGCCATCAGTTTGGTGGGTACGCCCTACCGTTACGGCGGCAACAGCCCAGAGACGGGTTTTGATTGCAGCGGTTTGATTGGTTACGTGTATAAATCGACTGCATCACTGAATCTGCCCCGCACGGTCGAACGCCTGCAAGATGTGGGGCATGAAGTGCCGCGCGATCGCTTGCGCACGGGGGATTTGGTGATCTTCAATTCACGCGGCACTGCCAACCATGCGGGGATTTATGTCGGTGACAGCCGTTTTGTTCACGCGCCCTCCACAGGCGGAACGGTACGGCTGGAGTCTTTAACGAAACGCTATTGGGCAGAATTAGACCCCTCCTTCCGCCGACCCTAAATGCACCCTAGAATAGAGTTTCTTTACAACCCATGAAGGTTTTTATGTCTGAAAACACCATTTTGTCCCAAGAAAAAATTGTCAGCAATATCAAATCCGTGATTGCCGATGCCGAAGAAATTTTGGTGGCGACCGCCGATCAAACGGGTGAAAAAATCGCTAACCTCCGCTCAACCATCCGTGAGCGTTTGTTGGATGCCCGTATTCGTTTGGACGAAGTGGAGCAATCCATGAAGGAAAAAACCCGCGCCGCCGCCCGTGCCACCGACGACTACGTGCATGACAATCCTTGGCAAGCCGTGAGCGTGGGTGCGGGCATTGGTTTCTTGATCGGCTTCATTTTGGGCCGTCGTTAATTGACTACCGAATCCGGCTCCTGGGGCAGTCTCAAGGGGAAGGCTGCGTCTCTGCTCACCATCGCCATTACCCGATTGGAACTGCTGCGCAATGAAGTGGAGCGGATTCGCCGATTCGCCATCCGGCAATTGATTTTGGCGTTGGTGATGGCGTTTTGTGCCAGTTTGGGGGTGGTGCTGGGGATTGTGACCTTGACCGTCGCCTACTGGGAACAACGTCTCTGGGTCTTGGGTTTGAGTACCGCTGGATTGGGGTTGGTTGTTGTGGTTTGTTTGGTGTTACTGCTGACGGGGCAACGCAAGCGCGAACCCTTGTTAAACGACACCATCGCCGAGCTGCAAGAAGATTTACGCCAACTCAAAGCCGCGATACCCGCCGCCTCCGATAAAGCGGACAAAGCACCATGAATGCGCGTGAAATCGAGCTTCACATCCAACGCGGACAACTGCGCGAACGCATCCGCGCCCAGCGGGTGGAATTGGGGCAAAACCTAGCCCCCGTGCGTGCGGGTTTGGATAAATTCGACTACGCCCGCGAACAAGCCCGCCACGCCACGCACTGGCTGCGCCGAAAACCCGCTGTGGTGACGGCAGCAGCAGTCGCCTTCATCACTTGGAAACCCCGTTTCGTTTTTCGCATGGTGTTTCGCACCCTGCGGCGGGGTTATGGATTTTGGCGTACTTGGAAAAAAGTCCAACGCTGGATGGAAATGGCACGCCGTTCATAGCAACGTACCAATCATCACACTGGAAGCGGCAAACATCGCAGTGACTTTTTGCCCTTCTTCCCAATCCTTGGCTTCTTTCACAATGGCGACAAGGGTCGCACCGCCTGCCAATTCCAACACTACCTCGGTATCCGCCACACCCGCCGACCAGCGCACAATATGTCCTTCTAACTGGTTGTGATGGCAGGGCGACGTGTCCGCAACGGGGTCGATAGCAGAATGGGCCAGCAACTGAATCGAAGACGCTTTGATGAGCGCAAACACCTCCATGCCGATCTGTAAATCCAAGTGAACCGCGCTGTGGTGGGTGATGGTGGCGACCAGTCGCTGACCGCCAGTAATTTGAATCACCACCGCATCATTCACCGTGCCGCACTCCATGCCGCTGCGAATGGCTTGTACCGTTCCCACAAACTGGTTACGGGCGCTGGTTTTCATTCCCATACGGCGAATCAAGCCGTAATCGTTCGTCACGCCGGCGGCTTGTTGGCTGAGTTGGGTGATAAAACGCTGGTGCTCTTGCGCAATCAACTGAAAATTCTTCACCAGTTGCAAGCCGCGCGGCGTGAGCCGTGTACCGCCACCGCCTTTGCCCCCCGTTACGCGCTCTACCAGCGGTTCGCCTGCCAGATGGTTCATGCCGTCAATCGCATCCCACGCTGCTTTGTAGCTCATTTTGACGTTTTTTGCGGCCTGCGTGATAGAACCGCATTCGGCAATGCTCGCCAGCAACGCAATCCGCTCTTGCCCGCCCAAACTGTTGCCATCCACGCTCATCCATACCGAACCCTGAAGGGTGATTGTCATACGCTTATTTTTCCCCGATTAGTTGCTTTGAAACTGTAAAGCACCATCAGCACCACAAAGCTAAAAATCACCATACTAGCCGCTAACCCGTGCGCTTGGGCGTATTCCATCGCTTCAACATGATCGTAAATTTGCACCGAGATTACGCGGGTTTTATCGGGGATATTGCCGCCTATCATCAAAATCACGCCAAATTCGCCCACGGTGTGCGCAAAACTCATCACCACGCCATTCAAAAATCCGGTGCGTGCCAATGGAACCGCCACAAACCAAAACGCCGCCCACGGGCGTGCGCCCAGCGTGGCGGCGGTTTCTAGATGCACATCGTCCACCGCTTCAAACGCATGGTGAATCGGCTGCACCATGAACGGCAGGGAATACAACACCGAAGCAATCACCAGCCCCGTAAACGTAAACGGCAGTAAGCCGATACCCAACCACTGCGTGAACTGTCCTAACGCACCGTTTGGCCCCATGAACAGCAGCAAATAAAACCCCAGCACCGTGGGCGGTAGCACCAGTGGCAGGGCAACCACCGCGCCAATCACTTGCTTGAAGCGCGAACGGCTCCGCGCCAACCACCATGCAATGGGCGTGCCGATGAACAACAACAGCACCGTCACCACCAATGCGAGTTCGGCGGTGAGCCAAATCGCGCTCCAATCGGCTTCACGCATGGCGAATCATCATCACGGTAAATCGTAGCCCGACGCTTGAATGATCGCCGTGGCCTTTTGACCCTTCAAATAATCCAGCAACGCACGCGCGGCGGTGGCGTTTTTACCCTTATTCAACAACACCGCGTCTTGTCGAATGGGCGTGTACGCACTCGCCGGAACCAGCCAGCCCGAACCGCTGCCGATTTTTCCATCTTTAATCACCTGCGAATACGCCACAAAGCCGATTTCTGCCGCACCCGTTGCCACAAATTGGTAGGCTTGGGCGATGTTTTCGCCTTGCACCAGTCGCGGGCGCAGGGTGTTGAGGATACCCAGTTGGGTCATAAATTCCACCGCTGCCGTGCCATAAGGCGCGGTTTTGGGGTTGGCAATGGCGAGGTGGCGGAATTTTCCGGTTTTCAACACCGCGCCTTGTGCATCCACCGCATTCGCATTCGGTGACCAGAGAATGAGCTTACCGATGGCATAGGTAAACGCCGTTCCCGCGACCGCATCGCCCTCTTTCAGCAGACGCGCAGGTGTTTCATCGTCCGCCGACAGCAACACGTCAAACGGCGCTCCGTTTTTGATTTGCGCATAAAACTTGCCGCTTGCACCGCTGGAAAGCACGGTTTGATGCCCCGTATCCTTTTCAAACTGCACGGCCATGCGCTGCATCAGTGGGTAAAAATTGGCGGCAACCGCCACCCGAACGGTATCCGCATGGGCATTCACGCCCCCCAGCAGCAGGGCGACAACAAGGTAAACGGGGTAAAAAAGGCGCATGGCATTTCCTTCGGCAAAGCGTTGTATAGAATTTTATATAACGGTTGATGCAGCACCAAAGGACTCTCCTTATTCGGACGATGTAACATGGGATTGAACCCTTATCCAATCCCAATCCCCATACCAAAAACATTATGCAATTCCTTCACACCATGTTGCGCGTGGGCAACCTCCAGCGCTCGATTGATTTTTATACCCAAGTGCTGGGCATGAAGCTGCTGCGCACCTCAGAAAACCCCGAATACCGCTACACGCTGGCATTCTTGGGCTACGGCAGCAACCCCGAACACGCCGAGATTGAACTCACCTACAACTGGGGCGTGGAATCTTATGAAATGGGAACGGCCTTCGGGCATCTGGCGCTGGGCGTGCCGGATGCGGCAGCGGCGTGCGAGGCGATTCGGGCAGCGGGTGGCAACATCACGCGCGAAGCAGGGCCAGTGAAAGGCGGAACGACCGTCATCGCCTTTGTGACCGACCCTGATGGCTACAAAATCGAACTCATTCAACGCCGACCGCTGTGAATGCGCGGCGTGAGGCAATTTTCAATCACTGGGTAAAATCAAAACGATACCGCCCCAACGCTGGAACCTACCCGAATATCTTATGGCATCTGCTCTTTCCGAAAAACTCTCCCGACTCGTTAAGGAAATGCGAGGTCAAGCCCGCATCACCGAAGACAATGTGACCGATATGCTGCGCGAGGTGCGCATGGCCTTGCTGGAGGCCGATGTTGCCCTATCCGTTGTGCGGGATTTCATCGCACGGGTGAAAGAAAAAGCGCTGGGGCAAGAAGTCATGGGTTCGTTGCAACCCGGGCAACTGCTGGTGAGCATTGTGAGCAAAGAACTCACCGCCACCATGGGCGAAGGCGTGACCGACATCAACCTCGCCGCCCAACCGCCCGCCGTGATTTTGATGGCCGGTTTGCAAGGCGCGGGGAAGACCACCACCACGGGCAAGCTCGCCAAGCATTTGATCGAAAAACGCAAGAAAAAAGTGCTGACCGTTTCCGGCGACGTGTACCGCCCCGCTGCGATTGAACAGCTCAAAACCGTGACCGCCCAAGCCAAAGCGGAATGGTTTCCCAGCGACCCCAGCCAAAAGCCCGTCGATATTGGTTTAGCCGCGCTGGATTACGCCCGTCGGCATTTCTTTGACGTGCTGTTAGTCGATACCGCCGGACGTTTGGCGATTGACGAAGCCCTGATGCGCGAAATCAAAGATTTGCACGCCGCCTTAAACCCCGTAGAAACCTTGTTCGTGGTCGATGCCATGCAGGGTCAAGATGCCGCCAACACCGCCAAAGCGTTCAAGGAAGCCTTGCCGCTGACGGGAATCGTCCTCACCAAACTGGACGGCGATTCACGCGGGGGTGCGGCGCTCTCAGTACGGCAAATTACGGGCGCTCCGATTAAATTTGCGGGTACGAGCGAGAAATTAGACGGCTTGGAAGTGTTCGATGCTGAACGCCACGCCGGACGTATCCTCGGCATGGGCGACATCGTGGCGCTGGTGGAGCAGGTGAGCGCGGGTGTTGATATGGAAGCCGCCCAAAAACTCGCCGCCAAGGTGAAGAGCGGTGCGAGTTTCGACCTCGAAGACTTCTTGATGCAAATTCAGCAGATGAAGCAAATGGGCGGCTTATCCGCGCTTATGGACAAACTGCCGACCAATATGGCATCTAAAGCCGGTGATGTGGATTTGGATAAAGCGGAAAAAGACATTCGCCGCAAAGAAGGCATCATCCACAGCATGACCCCGAAAGAACGCCGCAAGCCCGAAATCATCAAAGCCACCCGCAAACGCCGTATTGCCGCTGGTGCAGGCGTGCAAGTGCAGGAAGTGAACCGCTTGCTGAAAGAATTTGAGCAGATGCAGGACATGATGAAGAAAATGAAGGGCGGCAAAATGATGAAGCTCATGCGCAAAATGGCCGGCAGCATGGGCGGTATGGGAGGAATGGGCGGCGGTGATGCCGATGGTGGCGCAGCGGGTGGAAAAAAAGGAATTAGTTTTCCGAAAATGCCGTTTTAAAATTTGACATACGGCTTGGATTTTAGAAGGGAGAACGTTATACTTTTATATAACTTTTTACCTTTTTCAATCCAACTCAATATGTTTACAACCAATTTACGCAAGGTCGGTGGATCGGTGATGCTATTGGTGCCACCGGCTTTTTTGGAACAGTTGCATCTACAAGCGGGGGCTATGGTCGGGGTTGCTATCGACAAAGGTCGCTTGATGGTGACTCCTCGCCCTCGCGTTCGTTACACGCTGGCAGAGCTTTTAGCCCAATCGGATTATTCGGATGTTCAGCCGCAGACTGAACGTGAATGGGTTGACGCGCCTCCCGTTGGGGGAGAGTTGATATGAAGCGGGGCGATATTTACATGGTATCGCTAGACCCTACGGCGGGACGCGAACAGGCGGGTAGCCGTCCCGTTGTAATCGTTTCGCCGGATGCGTTTAATGCGGCAACCAAATTACCCGTGATTTGCCCCATTACCAATGGTGGCGATTTTGCGCGGCGAATCGGGTTTTCTGTACCGATTACGGGTATTCGGATAACGGGCGTTATTCGCTGTGACCAGCCTCGTGTGCTGGATTTATCGTCACGGAACGCGCATTGGGTGGATTCTTTGCCTTCATCCATCATGGATGAAGTTTTAGCAAAAGTGGCAACTATTTTTGAATGATGGTTGTATCACAACAAT
>CALMCD010000006.1 GCA_937863075.1 uncultured Rhodoferax sp.
GCGTGGTCAGAAAACTTCTCGCCCTTGTAAATGCTCACCTCGCGGGCGGTGGCGGCCAATTTGGGCGTAGCGAGGTGGTAATCCAACCGCCAGCCCACGTTATTGGCGTAGGCTTGCCCACGATTGCTCCACCACGTATAGCAGGCATCGGTGGCATGGGGTTCGAGTTGGCGATACACGTCCACGATGCCGCCTTCGGTGGTGAGTTTGGTCATCCACGCGCGTTCTTCGGGGGTGAAGCCGCTGTTTTTCAGATTGCCCTTCCAATTTTTCAAATCGGCTTCGCGGTGGGCGATGTTAATGTCGCCGCATAAAATGAATTCACGCTCGGTTTTTAATTGTTGTAAATGCGTATAAATGGCATCCAGAAATCGAAACTTGGCTTGCTGGCGTTCTTCTCCCGATGAGCCGCTGGGAAAGTAGCTGCTGATAATCGAAAATTTCTGTTCTGGCGTATCGAAACGCAATTCCACGTAACGCCCTTCGGCATCGAACTCGCCACCGTCAAAACCGACAATCACCGCGCTGGGCGCGTAGCGGGTGTAAATGCCTACGCCCGAATAGCCTTTCTTCTGCGCAAAATGAAAGTACCCTTGCAGGCCGGCAAGCTGCTCGAACTTGCCCGCCACATCCGCCGCTTGCGCCTTCACTTCTTGCACGCAAATACAATCGGGTTGTACCTTGGCAAGCCAGCTTTCTAGCCCTTTTTGGGTGGCGGAACGGATACCATTGAGATTCAAACTGGTTAATTTAAATAAGGATTTTTTCATGTCGAACCACGACCCTTTGGCTTTGGATTTTGTGCAATTTGCGGTGGAATGCGGTGTGCTGCGCTTTGGTTCATTCAAAACCAAGGCGGGACGCATGAGTCCCTACTTCTTCAACGCCGGATTGTTTGACGATGGAGCCAGATTAGGACGCTTGGTTGAATTTTATGCCCAGCGTCTGCTGGATAGCGGTATCGAATTCGATATGGTGTTTGGCCCCGCCTACAAAGGCATTCCGCTGGCGGCGGCGTTGGCGGTGGAGTTGGCACGGCGCGGACGCAATGTTCCCTTTGCCTACAACCGCAAAGAAGCCAAAGACCACGGTGAAGGCGGCACGCTGGTCGGTGCGCCCCTGCAAGGTCGAGTGCTGATTGTGGACGATGTGATGTCCGCCGGAACCGCCACGCGCGAATCCATCCACATCATCCAAGCCGCTGGAGCCACGCCGCACGCGGTGCTGATTGCCTTGGATCGCCAAGAAATGGCCACCGAAAACGGCAACGATGTCCCCTACAGCGCGGTGCAATTTGTGCGGGAACAGTTGGGCTTGCAAGTAGCTGCCATTGCCAAATTGGGAGATTTGATGGAATATCTCACCGACCGCGAGGCCGATGTGTACCAGCAAGTCCTCGCTTACCGTGAACGCTATGGGGTGATGTCATGAAAAAAGGAATCGGATGGTTGGTTCTGGGGTGGTGTACGGCAACAGCCAGCACCGGATGGGCGCAGAGCATCTATATGTGTGTCGATGCCCAAGGGCGTAAACTGACCTCGGATCGTCCCATTTTGGAGTGCATTGACCGTGAACAGAGCATCATGGGCAGTAATGGCATCATCCGCAATAAGCTCGGGCCTTCGCTCACCGCCAAAGAAAGGGCGGAGGTAGAGGCCAAAGAAAAAGCCGCGAAGGAAGAACAGGATCGCATTGCCGCCGAGCGACAACGCAGCCGCGCTCTGCTCACCCGCTACCCCAACAAAGCGGCACACGATGCGGGGCGCAAGGAGGCATTGGCTCCATTACAGCTCAACATTCAATCCACCCAAAGCCGCATCAATGAGCTAGAAAAAACCCGCGAAGGGCTATTAGCCGAGATGGAGTTCTACAAAAAAGACCCCAAGAAAGCCCCCCTCAAAATCCGCAATCAGATGGATGAAAACACCCAAGCCATTGCGACACAGCGGCAGGCCATCGCCACGCAAGAGAAAGAAATCAACCGCGTGAACGCCATGATGGATGAGGAACTCAACCGCCTCACCCAGTCATGGAACGCCAACAGCCCAGCGGCAGCGGCTTCGCGGTAAAACCGTTGGGCTAAAACCCCATTAACCCAACTTCCCCCGCAGCAAGGCATTCACCTGCTGCGGATTCGCTTTCCCTTTGCTAGCCTTCATAATTTGACCGACCAGCGCATTCAAGGCTTTTTCATTTCCGGCTTTGAATTCGGTCACATTTTTGGCGTTTGCGGCAATTACGTCATCAACGATTTTTTCCAACGCGCCCGTGTCGTTCATCTGCTTCAAGCCTTTGGCTTCGATGATGGCATCTACGTTGTCACCGTCATTCGTCCAGAGCGCGTCAAACACTTGTTTAGCGGCGTTGTTGGAGATGGTGTTATCACTAATGCGGCTGATCAATATCCCCAGCAATGCGGCGCTCACGGGGCATTTTTCCATGGACAACTCGTCCGCATTCAAACGGCGCGATACCTCGCCCATGATCCAATTGCTCGCCAATTTGGGCTGGTTGCAGGCTTTGGCGGTGGCTTCAAAATACGCGGC
>CALMCD010000007.1 GCA_937863075.1 uncultured Rhodoferax sp.
ATTTTGCATTCACGGTTTCATGAATTATGGTCGCTGCAACTTTGCACATGGTTAGGCGTTGGCAACGACCCGCGCTACACGCCGACTACGACATTTGAAACTTTTCCGTTTCCATCCGGCTATTATGAAAAACCACCCCTAACCCCTCCTTCAAAAGGAGGGGAACAAGACAGCAGATGCGCTACGGGTATTCCTCCCCTCCTTGGCAAGGAGGGGGCGGGGGTGGTTCTAGCCGCCCAAGAATTAAACGCAATCCGCAATAACTGGCTCAATCCGCCGCAATGGGTGGACTGGGTGCAAACGCCCGAAGAAATCGAAGCCGGCTTCCCCGCCCGCCCCGTCGTCAAAGCCGGACACGAAGCCGAACTGAAAAAGCGCACACTGACCAACCTGTACAACCAGCGTCCCCAATGGCTCACCAGCATCCACCAAAAACTGGATGCCGCCGTTGCCGCCGCGTATGGCTGGACTGATTATTCACCCGCCATGCCGGATGAGGAAATTTTGAGAAGGTTATTGGAGTTGAATCAACAGCGGGGGTGACGCAGCAACCGCCCCAAATACCGCCCCGTATGGCTCTCAGGATTCTGGGCGATTTCTTCCGGCGTTCCGGTAGCCAGCACCGTGCCGCCGCCCGCACCCCCTTCGGGGCCGATGTCGATAATCCAATCGGCGGTTTTAATCACGTCCAAATTGTGTTCAATCACCACAATCGTATTGCCTGCATCGCGCAGATGGTGCAGCACTTGGAGCAGCAGGGCAATATCGGCGAAATGTAATCCGGTGGTCGGTTCGTCCAGAATGTAGAGCGTGCGTCCGGTATCGCGCTTGCTCAATTCCAGTGCCAGTTTCACGCGCTGCGCTTCCCCGCCCGATAGCGTGGTTGCCGATTGCCCGAGCTTGATGTAGCTGAGTCCCACATCCAGCAGCGTTTGCAAACGGCGGGCGATGACAGGAACGGCTTGGAAAAATTCGGAAGCGGTCTCCACCGTCATATCCAAAATCTGGGCGATGTTTTTGCCTTTATAAAGCACCTCCAACGTCTCGCGGTTGTAGCGCTGACCTTTGCACACATCGCACGGCACGTACATATCGGGCAAAAAGTGCATTTCGACTTTCACTACGCCGTCACCTTGGCAGGCTTCGCAGCGTCCGCCGCTTACGTTAAAGCTGAAGCGTCCCGGGCTGTAACCGCGTTCGCGTGCAGTGGGGACTTCGGCCATCAGCTCCCGAATCGGCGTAAATAATCCCGTATAAGTCGCGGGATTGGAACGCGGCGTGCGCCCGATGGGGCTTTGATCGACATTGATGACTTTATCGAAGTGCTCCAAGCCTTCAATCGCTTCATGCGGAGCGGCTTCGGTATGGGCGCGGTGAATGCTTTGGGCAGCAGCGGCGTAGAGCGTATCGTTCACCAGCGTGGATTTGCCCGAACCCGAAACGCCCGTAACGCAGGTAAAAAGCCCCACCGGAAAATCGACCGTGACTTTTTTCAAGTTATGCCCGCGCGCGCCCACAATGCGTAGCTTTTTCTCGCCCACGGGGTAACGCTGGACGGGGACTTCGATAAAGCGCGTTCCCGCCAGATATTGTCCGGTGAGCGATTCTTGATTGGCCTGCACCTCGGCAAAATTCCCTTGCGCCATGACGCTGCCACCGTGAATGCCCGCACCCGCGCCCATGTCGATGATGTGGTCGGCGGCACGCATCATGTCCTCATCGTGTTCGACTACCAGCACGCTGTTGCCCAAATCGCGCAGATGTTGCAGGGTGTGAATCAGGCGGTCGTTATCGCGCTGGTGCAGCCCGATGCTGGGTTCGTCCAACACATACATCACGCCCGTTAAGCCCGAACCGATTTGGCTTGCCAAGCGAATGCGCTGCGATTCTCCTCCGCTCAAGGTTTCGGCACTGCGATCCAAACTCAAATAATTCAGCCCGACATCGTTCAAAAATTTCAGCCGCAAGCTGATTTCGCGCACGATTTTGGCGGCAATCTCGCCTTTTGCGCCGTGCATGGTGAGGGCTTCAAAATAATCCAAACTCTCGCGCAGCGTGGCGCAGTTGATTTCGTAAATAGCGCGGGCTTGCTCACCTTCTCCCACTTTAACGTGCCGTGCTTCCACCCGCAAACGGCTGCCGTGGCACGCGGTACAAGGGCGGGAACTGCGCAAACGCGCCAATTCTTCCCGCACCGTGGACGATTCGGTTTCCCGATAACGCCGTTCCATATTCGGCAAAATGCCCTCAAATGGGTGCTTTTTACGAATGGCCTTTCCCGCAAAATTGCCCGAATCCATGATGTAGGTAAATTCGATTTCTTCTTTGCCCGAGCCGTGCAAAATCACTTTTTGGAGGGATTCGGGGAGCGTTTCAAATGGCGTTTCCACATCAAAATCGTAATGTTTGGCGAGGCTTTTGAGCAAGGAAAAATAGTAGCCATTGCGCCGATCCCAGCCCTTGATCGCGCCACCGGCTAGGCTGATTTCGGGGTGCAGTACCACCCGCGCGGGGTCGAAAAAATCCTGCTGACCCAAACCATCGCAACTCGGACACGCCCCCATTGGCGAGTTGAACGAGAACAAACGCGGCTCTAATTCCGCAATCGAATAATTGCAAACGGGGCAGGAAAATTTGGCGTTGAAAAGGTGTTCCTCGCCCGATTCCGAATCCATTTCCAAGGCAATCGCGCGGTGGTTGGCAAGGCGCAGCGCGGCTTCAAAACTCTCGGCAAGACGCTGGCGCAGGCTATCGTATTCGGCGCGGTCTTCGTTGGAACGCACTTTGATCCGGTCAATCACCACATCAATGGCGTGCTTCTCGGTTTTCTTGAGGGTAGGCAGATTTTCGTGTTCGTAAATCGCACCGTTCACGCGGAAACGC
Organism: uncultured Rhodoferax sp.; assembly: GCA_937863075.1. Lineage (GTDB taxonomy): Bacteria > Pseudomonadota > Gammaproteobacteria > Burkholderiales > Burkholderiaceae_C > Allorhodoferax. The sequence continues at coordinate 2,884 of CALMCD010000007.1, forward strand.
ACATAACCTTGCGCCTGCATCTGTGCGAAGACATCGACAAACTCGCCTTTTTTCTCCCGCGCAATCGGGGCAAGAATCATCAAGCGCGTGCCTTCGGGCAATGCCAACACCGCATCCACCATTTGGCTCACGGTTTGGCTTTGCAGCGGCAGATGGTGATCGGGGCAATGCGGCGTACCCGCACGGGCGAACAATAAACGCAAATAATCGTGAATCTCGGTCACCGTTCCAACCGTGGAGCGCGGGTTGTGGCTCGTCGCTTTTTGCTCGATGCTAATGGCGGGCGATAACCCTTCGATGACATCCACATCGGGCTTATCCATCATCTGCAAAAACTGCCGCGCGTAGGTAGAAAGGCTTTCCACATAGCGGCGTTGCCCTTCGGCATACAGCGTATCGAACGCGAGGCTGGATTTGCCCGAACCGCTTAACCCCGTAATTACCACCAACTGGTTGCGGGGAATATCCACATCAATATTCTTCAGATTGTGCGTGCGCGCACCGCGAATGCTGATGGTTTGCTGCTGCAAGGAATTGGATAGCTTGGGCATGGGCGAGCCTTGTATGAAACCCTCCATGATAGTGAATTTGCGCGAATAAAGTCTAACTTTGCTACACTCGCTCTATCTGAAGACGATTTGTCAACCAACCGACCTGAAGGTGAGACAACGAAGCAGGAGATGGGGTCGAAATGCGCAAGCAGCCATCTTGGAGCGTGGATTCTGGCAACAGATACAGGATGCTGATTTTCGTAATCAGCTACTGCGGGCGACGCTCTGATATTTCCTCAATGCCGACCTTAGGGTCGGCATTTTTCTTGGGGTTGCTGCTTTTCCAACCAAACCTTGTGCTTGGTTTGGATGTGGTATGCCCCGAAAACCTTATTCCCAATATGCAAACGAATAGGAATCGGCTCATCTAATCCTGCCACGATTCCACTGGGAAACCAGCCAAGGTTCACGTTTCCATTGACCATCCAAAAATCAGTTGGTTTTGAGCCTGTTGAAGAAAAGTGAAATAACTGCTGCATCGAAGCGTTTGATTAAACCCTCCATGATAGTGAATTTGCGCTTTAGAAGATGCGTACACTGTGGTTTTAACCTCCAATGCCGTTGCCTTATCCCGTATGCCCCTCTCTTGGAACGAAATCCGTGAACGCGCCACTATTTTTGCCACCGAATGGGCGCAGACTCACCGTGAAGATGCCGATGCAAAACCTTTTTGGGATGCGTTTTTTCATATTTTTGGTGTATCCCGCCGCAAGGTTGCCAGCTTTGAACAGCGCGTTCATAAGTTAGGCGATGCACAGGGCAAAATTGATTTGCTCTGGAAAGGTACGCTGCTGATTGAACACAAATCTCGCGGTAAAAATTTGGATCGGGCATATCAGCAAGCCATTGATTATTTCCCGGGCTTGAAACCCGAAGAATTGCCCCGTTACGTTTTGGTGTGCGATTTTCAACGGTTTGAACTGCACGATCTCGAACCGGATGAAGGTATTTCTTTAGAGGTGAACGATTCAGGACACGCGATTTATCGGTTTACGCTTGCTGATTTACCCGAAAAAATCCATCTTTTTGCGTTTATCGCGGGGTATCGTACCCAACGCATTCGGGAATCTGACCCGATTAACGAACAAGCCGTATTAGCCATTGGTGCGCTGCATGATGAATTACAGCGTGATAACTATACGGGCGAAAAGTTGGAAGTATTTTTGGTACGTTTGCTATTTTGCTTGTTTGCGGACGATACGGGTATTTTTCAGCCCAAAGATTCTTTTCACGATTTAATTGAATTTCATACATACGAAGACGGTTCCGATGTAGGACTTGTATTGCGAGAAGTATTTGAAATACTGAACGAAAAGCCCGAGAACCGACAAGGTAAGTTGGCGGAACATTTTTCGCTCTTTCCCTACGTGAATGGCAAATTGTTTGAAGCGTATTACCGGATGCCCCAGTTCAATGCTGCGATGCGCAAGCAATTATTAGAACTGTGCAATATGAACTGGGGTGCGATTTCGCCCGCGATTTTTGGGTCGATGTTTCAAACGGTCATTGCCTTGGATGCCAGTAACCGCCGCCGCCAACTCGGGGCGCATTACACCAGCGAAGCCAATATTCTCAAGCTCCTTGGCCCTTTGTGTTTTGACGAACTGCGTGCCGAGTTTGCAAGCATTCAAAAAAATAAAAACGCGCTGTTTGAATTTCATAAAAAGCTCCGCACGCTCACGTTTTTAGACCCTGCTTGTGGCTGTGGGAACTTTTTGGTTATCGCCTACCGTGAATTACGCCAATTGGAAATGGATGTTTTGCACGCTGCCAGCCAATTTGGGCAAGCAATCGGCGATGTTTTTGCCCATTTACAAGTGGATGTGGATCAGTTTTTTGGCATTGAAATTGAAGAATTTCCTGCCCAAATTGCACAGGTTGCGATGTGGCTGACCGACCACCAAATGAACTTGGCAGCGGGCGCACGGTTTGGACGGATGATGACGCGCATCCCGCTGACCAAAAGTGCCACCATCCGCAAAGGCGACGCGCTCAAAATTGACTGGGCGGAGTTAGTGCCACCGGAACACCTGCACTTCATCCTCGGGAATCCGCCGTTTATTGGCAAACAAAACCAGTCCGCCGAGCAAAAAGACGCGCTTGAATCGGTCACGGCAGGCATGGCGGGCGCGGGGGTGTTGGATTTTGTGGCGGGTTGGTTTATCAAAGCGGGGCAATACATCAGCAGCACGCCCGATGGATTTGGCGGTATCGTTGCCAAGGCAACCAAGGGGCGTAAAAACTTTGCCGATATGCAGTTTGGGCAAGCTGGAAAAACGCCAATCAGCACGGGCTTTGACAATTTATTTGCGAATGCACAAACCGCCGAAGTCCAGCAACGCCGCGCCGTGCGATGTGGTTTTGTTTCGACCAATAGCATCACGCAGGGCGAACAAGTGGGCATATTGTGGGCGTGGATGCTGGCACAGGGTATTCATATTCGCTTTGCACACCGCACCTTTAAGTGGACGAACGAAGCACCCGACAAAGCAGCGGTGCATTGCGTGATTGTCGGCTTTGGCATGACCGCCGCCCAGCCGCCGCGCTTGTTTGTGTACGACGATATTCAAGGCGACCCGCATGAAATTCCGGTTAAAAATATCAACCCGTATTTGGTCGATGCACCCACTTTAGTTTTATCCAATCGGCGGAAACCAATATGTAAAGTTTCCCCAATCGTTTTTGGTTCTATGCCTAATGATGGCGGCGGTTTACTGCTCACGCCACAGGCAAAATCACAATTACTTGCCCTTGAACCCGCTGCTGAACCGTGGATACGCCGATTTATGGGAGCGGACGAATTTCTCAATAATGGTGAACGCTGGTGTTTATGGCTCAAAGATTGCCCGCCACAAACTTTGGCAAAACTCAAGATGGTGCAAAAGCGCATAAATGTTGTACGCCAACACCGCTTAAAAAGCACCCGCCCCACCACCAAGGCATTAGCTACCACCGCTTCATTATTTGGCGAAGACCGACAAGCTGATACGCCGTATTTGCTAATACCTAGCGTCTCATCAGAAACTCGTCGTTACATCCCCATTGGTTATATGGATGCCAATGTCATTTGCAGCAATGCGAATTTCATGTTACCCAACGCCACTCTCTACGAATTTGCCATTCTCACCAGCACCATGCACAACGCTTGGATGCGTTATACCTGTGGTCGTTTGAAAAGTGATTTCCGTTACTCCAACACCATCGTTTACAACAATTTCCCGTGGCCCGAATTGGCAACGAAGCAAGCCAGCCGTGCAAAAACCGCGATCGAAATAGCAGCACAAGCCGTATTGGATGCAAGGGCTGTCCACCAACAGGGAGAAAATCCTGCCAGCCTTGCCATTCTCTACAACCCCACGACCATGCCCGCGAATCTCACCGAGGCCCATCGTGCCTTGGATAAAGCAGTGGATTCGGTTTATGGTTTCAAAGGCAAAAAAACCGATGAAGACCGCGTAACATTTTTATTTGGCTTGTATGCAAAATTAACCAGTTTGGTTTGATTGGGTTTGATGGGTTCGGTTGGTAGATTCGGAATCAACCGCCTGACGACAAGTTCATGCTGGTGTCACATGGAGAGGTTCCAATATTTTCATTTTTCAAAGGAACCCCATGAAACTGAAAAAAACAGAAAAAGCCCACGAGGAATTGCACGGAGCCCAGCGTCGACTGGAATGGCGCGAGCGTACGCTGCTGATTCTGGCCGATGGTCATAAAACCCTGAGCGAAATTTCGTTGATTATCAGGGACGACGCGCACCCGCTGGCCGAGAACCTGATTCGTGACGGTTATCTAACTGGTATCAACCTGACCCCTATAGCCACCCTGCCATCCATACCTCTGGCTGCCACCTTCGAGCCGACCATCACGCAGGCTTTTGAGGTGTTGCAGGAGGTGAACGCCGATAATTTTGAGGGTAAACGTTCGCTGGCTACCACACGTATGTTTCTGTTTGATATTTGCGAGCGCATGTTTTCGCGCCGAGCACCTGAGCAAGCACAGGCATTTCGTGAAGCCTGTCGCAATGCCAAGGACCGCGAGTCGATGCTGGAAGTGTCGCGCGAGATAATGGAGGCCATCGAGCAGATAGCCGGGCCTGAGCGTGCTGACTCGATCAGCCAGCGCATTGCCATGCTGCTGCCGGTGCAGCCTTAGCTACACAAACCTCATCTAATTCCAAAATACCCTCTTCTTCAGACGGTAATAATCACACCATTGTATCCACAGTGCTTGCAGATATACTTTTGCTTTCCACTAGGAGAAAATCCATTTTTAATAATGGTTTGGCTTTCACACAACAAATATATAAAAAAGAAAAAATGTGAAATTTTTCTCTTTTTGATAAACTAAATCCCCAACGGATCAACATCCACCGCCCAGCGCATTAAACCCTTCATCTCCGGTTGATTGCGGGTCGCGTGGAGGATGGGTTGCCAGTGGTTTAAGAAGCGTTGCAGCTCGTTGCGGGACGTGCTTTCTACCAGCATTTGGGCGCGTTCTACGTTGGCAACGCGCTGCATACTCATCGGGACGGCGGGGTACAGCGTGACGTTATCGCACGCTTCCGATTCCTCGCTGGCACGCTGCAAAAAGGCTTGGGCGATTTCCTGCGTTCGCGCCTCGGCTCGCACCAAGGCCTGCGCCATGAAGGGCGGTAGCATGGCTTGCTCGCGTTCGTTTAATTGAACTTCAGCAAAGGCGGGGTAATCGTGTTGCTTCAGCGCGGCGTAGAGCGGATGGTCGGGTTGAAAGGTTTGAATCCATACCTCGCTTTGGGCGCTTAAATTCGCATCACGCCCCGCCCGACCTGCGGCTTGCATTAATAAAGAAAATAATCGTTCGGCGGCACGAAAATCACTCGAAAATAATGCGGTATCGGGGTTTATTGCCGCCACCAATGTCACGCGGCGAAAATCATGGCCTTTGGCAATCATTTGCGTGCCAATTAAAATATCCACTTCACCCGCATGAACGCTGTCTAATTGGGTTTCAAGACTGCCTTTATAGCGCGTTGTGTCGGTATCCATGCGCAAAATGCGGGCGTGGGGCAACAGTTCGGCGAGCTGTTCTTCTAGCCGTTCCGTGCCGCGCCCCAGCGGGGCAATCTCGCGGTTGCCGCAATCGGGGCAGCTACGCGGAACGGCCTCGGTAAAGCTGCAATGGTGGCAACGCAGCGTGCGGTCGGTTTTGTGGAAGACACGGAACGCGCTGCAATACGGGCAGGCACTGCGCCAGCCGCAGGCATCGCAATGCAAAATCGGGGCATAGCCGCGCCGATTCAAAAAAACCATGCACTGTTCGCCGCGTGCAATGCGTTCCTGCATGGCATCCAGCAGCGGGGCGGAAAAAATGGTGTCGCGCGGCTGATTCTTCATATTCACCCGCCGAACGCGCGGCAACACCGTCGTTCCCACCCGACTCGGCATCTGCAAACGCACATAGCGCCCGCCTTCCTCCGCCGGACGGCTGTGATGCCAACTTTCCAGCGAGGGCGTGGCCGAACCCAGAATCACTTTCACACCCTCTTGCTTGGCGCGATACACCGCCAAATCCCGCGCCGAATAACGCGCTCCTTCTTGGCTTTTGTAGCTGGGGTCGTGTTCTTCATCAACCACAATCAGCCCCAAATGCGGCATCGACGCAAAAATCGCCATCCGCGTTCCCAGCACAATCCGCGCCGCGCCGCTGTGTGCCGCCAACCACGCTTTCAGCCGCTGTGCCGGAGTCATCGCACTGTGCAACGACACCACGCCCACTTCCGCAAACCGCGCCTGAAAACGCGCTTCCAACTGCGGCGTGAGGTTGATTTCAGGAACCATCACCAGAGCCTGCGATTTTTCGTTCGCATCCAGCAGGGTTTGCACGCAGCGCAAATAGATTTCGGTTTTGCCGCTTCCCGTCGTGCCGAAAAGCAGAAAGGGGCGTTGTGCATCGGCGGCGTAGAGGGTGGCTAAAACACTTTCCTGCTCGGCGGTTAAGGCGGGCAAGATCGGGCTGGAGGGCGCATCGGGCTTAGCGGGAACATTGTGCTTTTTGATGATTTTGTCGATCTGCACGCTGGACAATTCGCGCAATTTGGGTGGCAGCGCACCCAATCCGACTTCCCCCGCTGAACGCTGGTAATACCGCGCCGCAAATGCCACCAAGTGCCGCCATGCGGTGTTGAGCGGTTCAATCCCCTCCAGCACCGCGCTGATGGGGCGCATATTCGCAACCGCTTCAACCCCGTCGATTTCCCACACCACGCCCAGCACCTCGCGCACACCCAGCGGCACACGCACCAGCGTCCCCAAGGGGTGCTGGATAGCACTTTCATAGGTCAGCACCGAACCCAGTGTGGCATAAGCGGGTGTCTGAACCAGAACACCAAGGCAACCGCGATAACCAAGAGAATCAAGAGGGTCGGACATGGCGAATAAGGGCTTGATTTCTGTGGATAACTTTGTTGAAAACCTTGAAGACCAAGGCATGAACCCAGCGGCTGCGGAAAATAGCAGGTAAATAAAAAATCGTTATAAATCAATCACTTAAATCTGCTATTGGATTCGTAGCACGCTATGCAGTATCCATGCGCCTATGCAGGCCATCCCCCTCGAAGGTGTGCATAAGTGCTATCAACGCCGTAGCATCCGTGAATGGCTGTGTACGGCTTCTACGAGGGCGGCTACGTGTTCGGGCGGTGTGAACTGGCTGATGCCGTGTCCCAAATTGAAAATATGCGTAGCCCCCGAACCGCTGCCTTGGTGCGGCGTGCCAAAACTATCCAATACGCGGCGTACTTCGGTGGCGATGTGTTCCGGTGGCGCAAACAATACGTTCGGGTCGATATTGCCTTGCAATGCTTTGCTATCGCCGACCAAGGCACGCGCTTTGCCGAGGTTGACCGTCCAATCCAAGCCCAGCACATCGCAATCCAACGCGCCCATTTCTTCCAACCACAGCCCGCCGCCTTTGGTGAAGACGATGCGCGGAATGATTTCGCCATTCGCGCCCGTGCGTTTCAGTTGCGCCAAAACCCGTTTCGTATACGCCAATGAAAATTCTTGGAACGCGCCATCCGCCAACACGCCGCCCCAGCTATCGAAAATCATGACGGCTTGTGCGCCTGCGTCGATTTGCGCATTCAAATACGCGGCGACCGAATCGGCATTCACGGTCAAAATGCGGTGCATCAAATCGGGGCGGCTGTAGAGCATGGTTTTGACCAAACGGTAATCGTCCGAACCGCCGCCTTCCACCATGTAGCACGCCAATGTCCAAGGGCTGCCCGAAAAACCAATCAGCGGCACGCGGCTTTTGCCATTGGGCAGCGTGAGCGCCTTGCGGATGCTGGAAACGGCATCGAACACGTATTGCAATTTGTGCATATCCGGCACTTCCAGCTTGGCGACGGCGGCTTCATCGCGCACCACATGGGCAAAACGGGGGCCTTCGCCTTGCGCGAACGATAAACCCAAACCCATCGCATCCGGTACGGTGAGAATATCGCTGAACAAAATCGCGGCATCCAGCGGATAGCGTTCCAGCGGTTGCAGCGTGACTTCGGTGGCAAATTCTTTATTCGTGGCCAAACCCATAAAGCTGCCGGCTTGGGCGCGGGTGGCGCGGTATTCGGGCAGATAGCGTCCGGCTTGGCGCATCAACCACATCGGCGTATGGTCGCTGGCTTGGCGCAGGCAGGCTTGGAGGAAACTGGGGTTTTCAATCGCGGCAAAAGTGGCTTGCAAAGTCGTAGGATTAACGTGGTTCATGGTTAT
>CALMCD010000008.1 GCA_937863075.1 uncultured Rhodoferax sp.
ACTCTTGCTCATGCTCGCGGTTGATGAAGCGAAGATGGCAACGGATACCAGCACCCGCCAGTGCTGCATTGCCTTGGCGCACGCTATTTATAACGGTTCAGCACGACAAGAGTTGCGCGATGCTGCGGCGACCGTCTACATCAAACCCCGTGGGGTTTTGCCCTACGGTGGGTTGGATGCGCTCACCGCGCGTCTGCAAAAAATGCACGGCTTCTACCAAGAGGGTTGCCGCGCCAATGCGCCCGCAGTCTTCTTGATAGCAGGGCGTACCGATGGCAGCAAGCGCACAAAGCAGGAGCACATTACCGCGTTCCTAGCGCATTATTGCCACCCCAATCGGCCTACGGTAACGCAGGCTTGGAAAAATTCAGCCCAGTGGTATGCCGCGAATGGCTTCGAGCGCCCAGCGGTGGACACCTTCCAACGCATCGAAAAGATGCTTCCCGTCACCACGAAAAACCGTGGGCGTATGACGGGCGCGGCGTACAAATCGCTGCTTCCGTATATCAGCCGCGATGTATCGATGTTCCACAGCAACGATATTTGGGTTGGCGATGGTCATACATTCAAGGCGCGGGTTCAAAGCCCCATACATGGGCAGGCATTCCGCCCCGAAGTGACCTTCATCATCGACTGGCGCAGCCGGAAACTGGTGGGTTGGAGCGTGGCGCTGTCGGAAAACGTCATTGCCGTGAGCGATGCTTTCCGGCACGCGCAGCTCCAAACCCGCGCCCGCCCCCTGATTTACTACTCGGATAACGGTAGCGGTCAAACCGGAAAGCTGATTGACCACCCCATGCACGGCACGCTGGGTCGCCAAGGAATCCTCCATGAAACTGGAATCCCCGGTAGTCCACAAGGGCGCGGCATTATCGAGCGTGTTTGGGCATCAACCGTCATCCCACTAGCGGCAACGTATGCCACGTATTTGGGCAATTCAGCCGACAGAGATACCGTTAGAAAAATTGGAATTGCGTTAGAAAAATCGAAGCGCAAGGGCGAATCCAGCCCATTGCTGCCCAGTTTCCCCCAATTTCTGGCGGATTTGGAAAAGTGCGTGAATGAGTACAACGCCACGCATAGCCATAGCGGTATTGATGGGATGTTCCCGGATGATGCATATCAGAAGTACATGGACGAAAACAGCGTGATGCAGGGCGTTACGAACGATGAAATTAACGCGTTGTGGATGCCGGAAACAGAACGCACCGTGCAACGCGGAATCATAAGGTTATTCGGCAACGAATACCAAGTCCATGACCTCGCCCACACCTTGCCAGAGGATGCCAAGGTACGTGTCCGGTTTGACATCCACAACGCCGAGACCGTGCGCGTGCTGGATTACAAGACAGGGCAGTTTTTGTGCATGGGCATTTGGGATGGTCATCGCAAAGCGGCGTTCCCGGTTGCGTATGTCGAAGACGCTCGCCAAAA
>CALMCD010000009.1 GCA_937863075.1 uncultured Rhodoferax sp.
TGGATTGCTACCCATTGAACCACGCAAAGGCTGTAATGCGGAATGGCAACTCTCCACCGATGGGACGATACAACCCATTAGTGGATTAACCAAGCGCAGAACGCACGATGTGAAACAAACCCGCGATATGTTGGGATTGAATGCCGATACGAATTTGGTTATTGAACGTGAAAAATGGGTTAAGCAAGCCCAATTTATTTTGGAAAATCAGCCAGCATATTTTGATGATTTTTTACAAGAAGTGCCATTTCGGTATATTTTACAAATGCTTTAAAGGAATTCTATGCAAACCATTTCAACCACTCCCACCTACGCCGGTGATATTACCCCCGCCACCGCTTACGCTTGGTGGCAAGCGGGCGATGGCGTTTTAGTGGATGTGCGTACCGATGCCGAGCGCGAATGGGTAGGTTTTGTGCCGAACGCCGTCGCCATTGCGTGGAAACAGTGGCCCGGTATGGGAATGAATGGTGATTTTGATTCCGCGCTCTGTGCTGCGGTTCCGGCAGGTAAAAAAGTGCTTTTTCTATGCCGCAGCGGAGTGCGTTCGATTGCCGCTGCCCAACGTGCCACTGCATTGGGCTTCGAGGCGTACAACATTCTCGAAGGCTTTGAGGGGAATCTGGATGCCAATGGTCATCGCGGTCACCAAGGCGGCTGGCGGATGCACGGCCTACCTTGGCAACAGAAATAAAAACCACCGCGTAAAACGGTGGCAGCGCGTTTTACCCCACCCACTTCCGCGCATTCCGCCACAACTGCATCCAAGGGCTGAAATCGTTTTTGTCTAATGATGTCCAGCTCATTTGAATGTTGCGGAACACGCGCTCAGGATGCGGCATCATGGCGGTGAAGCGTCCGTCGGCGGTGGTGACGGCGGTTAAACCGTTCGGGCTGCCGTTGGGGTTGAATGGATACGTTTCCGTTGCCGCGCCCGTGTTGTCCACATAACGCATCGCCGCCAACGCCTTCGCCGCATTGCCGCGATATTGAAAATTGGCAAAACCTTCACCGTGCGCTACGGCTATCGGCAAACGCATTCCCGCCAAATCTTGGAAGAAAAGGGAAGGCGATTCCAGCACTTCCACCATGCTCAAACGCGCCTCAAAGCGGTTGCTTTGGTTTTGCGTGAAGCGCGGCCAATTTTCCGCACCCGGGATGATGTCGGCCAGCTCGGCGAACATCTGGCAGCCGTTGCACACGCCCAAGCCAAAGGTGTCGGGGCGGGCGAAGAAGGTTTTGAATTGTTCCGCCAGCCCTTGGTTGAACGTAATCGACCGCGCCCAGCCAATACCCGCGCCCAGCGTATCGCCGTAGCTGAAGCCGCCACACGCCACCACGCCTTGGAAGTTTTGCAGATTCGCGCGTCCGGTTTGCAAATCGGTCATGTGAACATCGACCGCTTCAAAGCCCGCTTCGGTAAACGCATACGCCATTTCAACGTGGGAATTCACGCCCTGTTCGCGCAAAACGGCAACTTTCGGGCGTGCCGTCAAAATCGCGGGGGCAGAACCACCCCCGTCCCCTCCTTCTAAAGGAGGGGTGGCAGGCAACGCCTGACGGGGTGGTTGCGGGATATAAACGTGCATTCCAGTATCGTTCAACGCTCCGGCGGCGGCGTGTTCGGAATCGGCGCACGCGGGGTTATCGCGCTGCTGGCAGATTTTCCAGCTTACCGCGTCCCACACTTGGTGCAAATCGGAAAGCGGTGCTTTGAAAATGGATTTCGCATCGCGCCAAATTTGCAGCTCGTTTTTGCCGGCACTAATCGGGCTATCGACCGGACGGGTTTTGGCGATGCAATGGCTGTGCGAGGATAAACCGTGTTCGCGCAAAGTCGCCATCACATCGCTGCGGTCGGCGGTGCGAATTTGCAGCAGCACGCCCAATTCTTCGTTAAACAGGGCTTTGAGCGTCAATTCATCGCGGCGGGCGCTGATTTGGGCTGTCCAGTTTTTGGCATCGCCCGCGTCGCCATCGTTCACCAGCATATCGACATTCAACGCCACGCCGACATGACCCGCAAACGCCATTTCCGCGACCGCTGCCAACAAACCGCCGTCGCTCTTGTCGTGGTACGCCAAAATTTGGTTTTTCGCCCGCAGCGCGTTCACCGCGTTGACGAGGTTAATCAGGTCTTTGGGGTCGTCCAAATCGGGAACGACATCGCCGACTTGATCCAGCGTCTGCGCCAAAATGCTGCCTGCCATGCGGTTTTTTCCGCGTCCTAAATCGACAAACACCAGCGTTGTATCTTCAGTGGCGTTGAGTTGGGGCGTGAGCGTGCCGCGCACATCGGCGAGCGTCGCAAACGCGCTGATGATGAGCGAAACGGGCGATGTCACTTTCTTGGAAGCGTCACCGTCTTTCCACTGCGTGCGCATGGAAAGCGAATCTTTGCCCACGGGGATGCTAATGCCCAGCGCGGGACACAATTCCAAACCGACCGCCTTCACGGTGGCGTAAAGCGCGGCATCTTCGCCCGCTTCGCCGCACGCTGCCATCCAGTTGGCGGAAAGTTTCACGCGCGGCAATTCAAACGGCGCGGCGAGCAAATTGGTAATCGCCTCGGCAATCGCCATGCGCCCCGAAGCCGGAGCGTTCAACGCCGCCAGCGGTGTGCGTTCGCCCATGCTCATGGCTTCGCCCGCAAAACCTTGGTAATCCGCCAAGGTAACGGCGCAATCGGCCACCGGAACTTGCCAAGGCCCGACCATTTGATCGCGGTGCGTCAATCCGCCCACGGTACGGTCGCCGATGGTGATGAGGAAGCGTTTCGATGCGACGGTCGGATGCGCCAGCACGTCAATCACGGCTTTTTGCAAATCCACGCCGACCAATTCCAAGGGCGCGGCGGTGCGTTCGACGGTTTTCACGTCGCGGTGCATTTTGGGCGGCTTGCCCAGCAACACATTCATGGGCATATCAACGGGGTGATCTGGAGATAACCCCCTCCCCCCTTCGGGGTACTCCCCCTTGGCAGGGGGAGAATTAGCATCCCAATTCCCCTCCTTATGAAGGAGGGGTGGCAGCGAAGCTGACGGGGTGGTTGAATCATTTACCACCACCAACTGCCGTTCTTCCGTCGCCACACCAATCACGGCGAAGGGACAGCGCTCGCGCTCGCACAGGGCTTGGAACGATTCCAAGGATTCGGGCGCAATCGCCATCACATAGCGTTCTTGGCTTTCGTTGCACCAAATTTCTTTGGGCGCTAAACCCGATTCTTCCAATTGGATAGCACGCAAGTCAAAGCGCGCGCCCCTTCCGGCATCATTCGTTAATTCGGGGAAGGCGTTGGACAAGCCGCCCGCGCCCACATCGTGAATCGCCAAAATCGGGTTTTTATCGAGCTGCAACCAGCATTGGTTAATCACTTCTTGCGCACGGCGTTCAATTTCGGGGTTGCCGCGCTGCACGGAATCAAAATCCAAATGCGCCGCATTCGCGCCCGTTGCCAACGAACTCGCCGCGCCGCCGCCCATGCCGATGCGCATTCCGGGGCCGCCGAGTTGCACTAAAAGCGTTCCGGCAGGAAATTCGATTTTGTGGGTTTGCGTGGAATCAATCGTTCCCAAACCGCCCGCAATCATGATGGGTTTGTGGTAACCGCGTTGCACACCGCCGACTTCTTGCTCGTATTCGCGGAAGTAGCCCAGCAAATTCGGGCGACCAAATTCGTTATTGAACGCCGCGCCCCCGAGTGGGCCTTCGACCATGATTTGCAAGGGGCTGGCGATGTGTTCGGGCTTGCCGATTGCGCTGCCCCAGAGTTTGGAAACGCTGAATCCGGTCAATCCGGCTTTGGGTTTAGAACCGCGTCCGGTTGCGCCTTCATCCCGAATCTCGCCGCCTGCGCCCGTTGCCGCACCGGGGAAGGGCGAAATGGCGGTGGGGTGATTGTGCGTTTCGACTTTCATCAAAATATGCTGCAATGCGCTATTCTTTTCGTAGCTGGCTGCGCTTATTCCATGCGCGTTAGCGGCAGAATTGGTTGCGGATTTGGCACTAAAACGCTCAACTTGTACGCCTTCCATCACCGAGGCGTTATCCGAATACGCCACCAGCATATGCTGCGGATTCGTTTGGTGCGTGTGGCGAATCATGCCGAACATACTGTGTTCTTGCGCCACGCCGTCAATGGTGAACTGGGCGTTAAAAATCTTGTGGCGGCAGTGTTCGCTATTGGCTTGCGCGAACATCATCAATTCGACATCGGTCGGGTTGCGCCCCAGCGTGGTGAAGGCGTTGATGAGATAGTCAATTTCATCCGCCGCCAGCGCCAATCCCCATTCGATATTGGCTTTTTCCAGCGCCGCTTTGCCGCCGCCCAGCACATCGACGTGCGCCATCGGTGCGGGATGCAGTTCGGTGAACAAAGCGTGTGCATCGGTGCGATTCAGCATCACGCTTTCGGTCATGCGGTCGTGCAAATGCGCGGCGATTTGTTCCAACTGCGCGGGCGTGAGCGTGGGTTTGCTGAAAAGCGTGCTTAAACCGCTGTGCAAGCTGATGCGGTATTCGACCAAACGCTCAACGCGATGCACCGCCAGCCCGCAGTTGTGCGCAATATCGGTGGCTTTGGAAGCCCAAGGCGACACCGTTCCCAAGCGCGGCGACACGATGATGGCCGTTCCATCGGTAGCGCCTTGGTATGGATCGCCGTAGGTTAAAAGCGCCGAAAGTTTTTCAATGAGCGCGGCATCGGGCGCAGTATCGGTTCCGACAAGGTGGACAAATCGCGCCGAGATACCGGAAATTTTGTCGTGAATGCCTTGCAAAACGGGCAAAAGCTGCTGAACACGAAAATCGGACAAGGCGTTACCGCCTTCAAAATGGGTGATGTGCTGCTGGGTCACGGGGATATTTCAATCAAAATAAAAAATAAAAAATAAAAAAGTAAAAAATCACGCTCTGTGCGTAATCCGCGCACCCAAGGCGAGGAGTTTTTCTTCGATGCGTTCGTAGCCGCGTTCGATCATGTTGGCGTTTTGCACGGTGGATTTGCCGTTGGCGCACAACGCCGCGCCCAAAAGCGCCATGCCCGCGCGAATGTCGGGCGATACCAGTGTCGTGCCGCGTAGTTCGGAGCGTCCGCTAATCACCACGCGGTGCGGGTCGCAGACTACGGCGTGCGCACCCATTGCGATGAGCCTATCGACAAAATACAAGCGCGATTCAAACATCTTTTCAAAAAACAGCACATTGCCTTGCACTTGGGTGGCGAGGGTAATCATGCAGCTCATTTGGTCGGAGGCGAATTGCGGCCACGGGCCATCGCCAATCACGGGCATCGAACCATCGTAATCCGGTGTCACCCGCAGTTCTTGCGCGGCGGGTAGGTAGATATGGTCTTTGTGCAGTTCGATTTTCACGCCCAAGGTGGCAAAAACGCGCTTGCACATCCAGTAAGAATGCAAATCCGTACCTTCTACGCGCAATTCACCGCCCGTTGCCGCTGCGAGTGCGAGGTAGGAAGCGGCTTCGATATGGTCGTGGCAAACATGGTGTTTACAGCCGTGCAGCGTTGGAACGCCTTCGATGTTGAGCTGGTTTGTGCCGATGCCGGAGATCTTCGCGCCCATTGCGTTGAGCATGTGCGCCAAATCCTGCACATGGGGTTCGGACGCGGCGTTGCGCATGATGGTGAAACCTTCGCTCACCACGGCGGCCATCAAAATGTGTTCCGTTCCGGTGACGGATGGCTCATCGAAAAACATATCCGCGCCGGCAAAGGGTTTGGGCAATTCAAAGGCGTAGCTATCGTCCAACGCCAGCCGTGCGCCGAGCTTTTGCAGGCCGTAAAAATGCGTATCCAAACGCCGCCGTCCGATCACATCGCCACCGGGGGGGTACATGGTGACCTTGCCCATGCGGTGCAACAGGGGCGCGACACACAGAATCGAGGTGCGGACTTTATTGCACAGTGCTTTAGAAATCTCGGTAGTGGTGATGTGGGCAACATGAATGCTGACACGTTCACCGCAGCGTTCGACCTTTCCGCCGATTTCGGTGATTACATCCAGCATGTGGCGCACGTCGATGATGTCGGGTACGTTGTCGAGAATGACTTCCTTGTCCGTCAAAATACACGCCGCAATCATCGGCAAAATGGCGTTCTTGTTGCCGGACGCACGCACTGTGCCGTGCAGGGGAACACCGCCTTCAATTTCAAATGTGGACATAATGGTTCGGATAGTTGTAGCGGGTCGTTTTATCGGGTCGTTAATGCTTGCAGCAGCTCGGTTTCAATTTCAATTTGCTGGCGGTTGTGATGGAGTTCTAAACCATCAATGAGGAAGGTATCTTCTACACGTTCGCCCAGCGTGACGACTTTGGCAAGCTGCAAGTTCAAGCCGTGTTTGGCCAGCACCAAAGCGATGCTGTACAGCAGCCCCACGCGGTCGCTGGCGGAGAGGTTTAATAACCAACGCTGACCCTTTTCGTCGGGGGAGAGGGAAACGTGCGGGGCAATCGGAAAACTCAGCACGCGCCGCGAAACACGGCCTCGCACGGGGGATGGCAAGGTTCCCTCCTTGCTGATGGCATCGCACAACCCCGCTACCAAGTGGCTATTGAGCTGCTCGTAATGGTCGTCGTTTTCATCCCCCGGGGTGATGACTTGGAAGGTATCCAGCGCGTAGCCCGCTTGCGTGGTGTGGATGCGGGCATCCAATACGCTAAAGCCAATTTGATCAAAATAACCGCAGATGCGGGCGAATAAATCCGGCTTATCGCGGGTGTAAACCACTACTTGCAGACCCGCTTCTCCGGGGGGTGATCGGCGGGAGCAAATGACTGGCTGCGGGCTGTGAACGTGTGCGGAAAGATGTTCAGTGTGCCACGCAATATCATTGGCTTCGTGGCGCATGAAGTAGCTAATATCCAGCGTATTCCAAAACGCTTTTTCCCGATTGGGGGGGCTGGACGATGCCAACGTCAGCATGGCGAGTGCGGTGCGTTTGCGTGCTTCCACTTCGGCATCGGGGTCGGGTGCGTGTCCCCCTAGTGCGCGGCTGGTGTAGCGGTAGAGGTCTTCCAGCAATTTGCCTTTCCACGCATTCCACACCTTGGGCGATGTGCCGCGAATATCGGCTACGGTGAGCAAATACAAGGCGGTCAGCTGGCGTTCATTGCCCACTTGCTTGGCGAAATCGGCAATCACTTCGGGGTCGCTCAAATCGCATTTTTGGGCGATACGGCTCATGCTCAAATGGTGGCTCACCACGAATTGGATGAGCTTGGCATCGTTTTTATTGAAACCGTGTTGCCGACAAAAGCGCCGCACTTCGACCGCACCCAAGGTGGAATGGTCACCGCCGCGCCCTTTGGCAATATCGTGAAACAAGGCGGCAATAAACAGCAAATGGGGCTTATCCCACCCGCTGGCAAGCTGCGAGCAGAACGGGTATTCATGCGCATGTTCGACGATAAAGAAACGCCGTACATTGCGCAACACCATCATGATGTGCTGATCCACCGTATAGACGTGGAATAAATCATGCTGCATCTGCCCCACAATGCGCCGGAATGCCCACAAGTACCGCCCCAATACCGAGGTTTGGTTCATCAAGCGGAAAGCGTGGGTGATGCCGTTGGGCTGCATCAAAATCTGGCGGAAGGTCGCGCGGTTGGCGGGGTCGTTGCGAAAATCCGCATCCATGACGTGGCGTGCGTTGTAGAGCGCCCGCAGTGTGCGTGCCGATAACCCCTTGATGCCCACCGTATTTTGGTAGAGCAAAAAAGTCTTCAAAATGGTGTCGGGATGGCGTTGGTAGAGGTCATCGCTTGCGACTTCTAGCATCCCTGCTTTTTCATTGAAATGATCGTCGATGCGGCGGACACTGTGGGTCGAGGGATTCAAGCGTTCCTCGATATTCAGCATCAAAATCTGGTTTAACTGTGCTACCGCTTTGGCTGCCCAGTAATAACGCTTCATCAGCACTTCGCTGGCGCGTACCGGATTGGATTTTTTATCGGTACTGCTGGTATTTTTATAGCCAAAGGATTCGGCCACCACATTTTGTAAATCAAAAATAAGCCGATCTTCGCGCCGCTTCGCCAACAGGTGCAAGCGTGTGCGTATGCGCATGAGCAGGCCTTCATTGCGTTGAATTTGCGCGACTTCAAACGGCGTTGCCAGCCCGTGGGTCGCTAATTCTTCCCAATTTTTACCGTAGTTTGCAGCCTTGGCGACCCATAAAATGACTTGCAGATCACGCAGCCCGCCGGGTGATTCTTTGCAATTCGGTTCGAGTGCGTAGGGCGTGTTTTCGTATTTGGTGTGGCGTTGGCGCATTTCCAGCGTTTTGGCGATGAAGAATGCACGCGCATCCATCGCCGCAAAAAACGCCTTTTCAAATTGCTGCGCCAGCGTAGTGCTACCGATAAGGAAACGGCTTTCTAATAAAGCGGTTTGCACGGTAACGTCTTTGCGTGCTTCCTCCAGACAATGGCTGATGGTGCGAACGCTGGAACCAATCTCTAAACCCACATCCCAGCACGATCCGATAAAGTTTTCGATACAGTTCTTCAGAGCTGGATCGTCTTCCATATTCAAATCATCGGGCAACAGTACCAGCACATCCACATCGGAATACGGAAAGAGTTCTCCCCTTCCAAATCCCCCGACGGCAAGCAGGGTGGCGGACGCGGGCATTTCCGCGTGTTCCCAGAGGCGACCCAGCGTTTGGTCGGCTAAATGGGCAAGGCGTTGCAGGAACTTGCGAATATCCCGTGTACCCACATTGCGCTGGAGGACTTTTTGTTGCAAGGCATCTTTTTGGCTGCGGTATTGCGCCCGAAGGGTTTGAATCATACGAAGTCGAATGGGATCAAATAAAAGCTGGAATAGCGGGGCTTTGGGCTGAGAGGGTCAGCACCTCGTATCCCGTGGGGGTGACGAGAACCGTGTGTTCCCATTGGGCTGAGAGAGAGCGATCTTTGGTGACGATACTCCAGCCATCTTTTTCGGGGCCATCTTTCACTTCTTTTTTACCCGCGTTAATCATGGGTTCGATGGTAAAAATCATGCCGGCTTCCAAGCGTGCCAGCGTACCGCGCTGACCGTAGTGCAGCACTTGCGGTTCTTCGTGAAAGCCGTGCCCAATGCCATGTCCACAGTATTCGCGGACTACGCTAAAGCCATGTCCTTCGGCGAATTGTTGAATCGCGTAACCAATATCGCCCAAATGCGCACCGGGTTTGACGACCTGAATCCCCTTCCACATCGCTTCGTAAGTGATGTTGCAAAGACGGCGTGCCGCAACCGAGGTTTCCCCCACGGCGAACATACGGCTGGAATCGCCATGCCAACCTTCTTTGATGACGGTCACATCCACATTCACGATATCGCCTTTTTTCAAGGGCTTATCATTGGGGATGCCGTGGCACACCTGCTGGTTGATGGAAGTGCAAATCGATTTCGGATACGGCCTATTGCCTCCACCCATGTAATTCAGGGGGGCTGGAATGGCCTTTTGCACATCAACGATGTAATCGTGTGCGAGTTTGTCGATTTGGTTCGTGGTGACACCGGGCTGAATAAAGGGCGTGAGGTAATCCAACACTTCGGCCGTGAGCCGACCCGCGATGCGCATACCTTCGATGTCTTGGGCGTTTTTAATGATGATTGTCATAGCCGCATTATCCCAAAAGCCATGCAAAAGTAATCACCAAGCAAAAAAGCCCGTTATTCACTGGAATAACGGGCTTTTGCTAATTTGGTGGGACCTGCGGGGGTCGAACCCACGACAAACGGATTAAAAGTCCGCTGCTCTACCAACTGAGCTAAGGTCCCTGCAAGAATCATAATTTCGTATGATTGCTGCGAAGACCTCAATTATAGAGACAATTTTTCGGGAAAAACCAATTTCGCAGAAATTTTTTCAATCATCCATCCCGCAGCACACAATCCAAAGGTTCCGGTCACCGCAACCGAGGAGCCATAACCGTGGCAATTCAGGGAATGATCGGCTTGTTCAGTGGTGCAGGACGCATCCGCAGGGCGCACGGTTTCACGGCTGAACACGCAGGATACGCCAATTTTCTTTCCATCCCGTGCCGCACGGTGAAATTTACGCAGGCGGTAGCGCAACTGGGCAAGCAGTGGATCGTGCGTGACCGCGCTCAAATCTGCGATTTCGACCGCGTGTGCCAGCCGCTTTCCTCCCGCCGCCCCGACGGATATAAAAGCGATCCCTTCCTGCATAGCCCACGCTGCTATAGCGGTTTTGGCACGGATTTGGTCGCAGGCATCGATCACACCGTTCACGGGCGGCAGGCTGGGGGAGGGTGGGGGTAGCAAGGTTAGCCAGTTGGCTTCATCGACAAAATCGTCCACACAATGCACGGTACACGCGGGGTTGATGAGGGCGATACGATCCCGCATGGCTTCGATTTTGGCTTGCCCTAGCGTGGGATCAAGGGCGTGAACTTGGCGATTGATATTGGATTCGGCGATGTGATCCATATCGATCAGGGTTATCGTTCCCACGCCGCTGCGTGCCAAGGCTTCCGCCGCCCACGAGCCTACGCCACCAATGCCGACCACGACTACATGCGCCGCGCGAATCGCCTCGGCAGCGGTCAGGCCATAAAGCCGGTTGGTGGAAGAAAAACGCCGTTCTCTGTCCATTAACCTATCCATTAGCGTAAACGTGCCAAGCGTTCTTTAGCTGCTTGGGCGGCTTCGGATTTGGGGTAGTTGGCGATCAAATCTTCCCACGTTTTACGGGCGGCTTTGGTATCTTTTAATTCAAGCTGGCAGTTGGCTACTGCCAATGCCGCTTCGGGGATGCGCGGATGATCGCTACCCAGTGCCATCAAGGTGCGGAAGCTGTTGATGGCCTCCTTGTAATCTTTGTTCACGTATTGGGCATTTCCCAGCCAAAACAGTGCCGTGGGGCGATAGCCGGATTGCGGATAACGATTGATGAAATCAACAAACCCCTGCTTGGCCTGCACGTAATCGGCTTTGCGGAAGATGGCGATGGCGGCATCGTAATCGCGCTTCTCGGTGGGGTCGGCCATGAATTCCCGACCATCGACCGAAACCCGTATCGGTTCAACGCGCCGTAAACGATCGTCTACCGATTGGGTCGCGTCTTTTTGCTGGCGTTGAATTTCGGACAGATCACGCAAAAGCTGCTCGTTTTGTCCGCGCAGCTTGGCGATTTCGGCGGTATTGACTTCAATTTGGTTTTGCAACTCTTGCAAACTGCGGCGCATTTGGGAGTTTTCATCCGTAGAGCGCCGATTACCATCTTCTAATTTGGAATCCAAGCGGGTTTGCAACTCTTGAATTTTCTGTCGCAAGTCCAAGATCGCCCGTCGCGCCTCATCGTCTTCAAATAAACCGGCGTGGCTGCTACAACATACCAGTAGTGCCGTGCTAGCTATGAAAGAGCGGGCGTAATGTGAAAAGTGACGAGGTAAGTTCAGGGCGTACATGGTCATGGGTAATGGACGTGGTTAACGTGGTTAGCGTGTGGTGACGTAAATGATTTCAGCCCGCCGATTTTTCGCCATCGCGGATTCCGAATTACCCGAAGCGGCGGGGCGTTCCTCACCAAAGCTGACGGGTTCGATTTGGTTATCGGATACGCCTTGCAGCATCAGCGACCGGCGCACGGCTTCGGCACGCTTTTGACCGAGGGCGAGGTTGTACTCGCGCCCACCGCGTTCATCGGTATGGCCTTCGATGGTGATTTGTCGGCTACGGTCTGCCTTCAGGTACTTGGCGTGGGATTCGATGAGCAACTGAAATTCAGGGCGAATCACGAAGCTATCAAAATCAAAATACACCACGCGGTTACTGGACGCAGGTGCAGTCTCTCGAACCGTATTGTTGAGCGATACACCTTGCACAGTGCTTTGCCCAGCCGCCGAAGAATCGGCCCCACCTGTTGTAATGTGGATGCCTTGTCCGGGGGGGAGACCCGTTTGTTCGTCTTTAGGGGTTTCCGTTAAAGAAACTCCCGAACTGCATGCACTCAACAGCATGACCCCAGCCATTGCCCAAACCAGCCGCTTCATAAAAACTCCTACTTTTTGCGCTTGTCGCTCAATTGAAATCGTGTAAACCCATTATTTCGGCATCGGCCCCCAATCGGGTTCTCGAATATCGCCGCCTTGTCCGCCGAGACGTGCCTTGATTTTCCCATCCAATGTGGTGGTCATGAGTGCTTCACGGCCATTTTGCTGGGTGGCATAAATAATCATACGGCTGTTGGGGGAGAATCCGGGGCTTTCATCTGCACTGGTATCGGTCAGTGCGCTGACAGTACCGGTTGCCAATTCCATTGCATGCAGTCGGTACGCCCCATTAACTCGGGAAATATATGCCAGCCAACGACCATCACGGCTCAGGCTGGGGGAGATATTGTAAGTTCCGGTAAACGTCACCCGCTCAGGGTTACCCCCGCTGGGTGGCACGCGATAAATCTGGGGTGCGCCGCCTCGGTCACTGACGAAATAAATGAAGCGTCCATCGGGCGTGAAGACGGGTTCGGTGTCAATCGCATTCGAGCGTGTCAGGCGTTGTGGTTCGCCGCCGTTCGCACTGATAAGGAAAAGCTGAGAGCCACCATCGCGGCTCAACGTGACCGCCAATGTCTTGCCATCGGGTGACCATGCGGGCGCACTGTTAGAACCTTTAAAGTTTGCAATCAAGCGCCTTCTACCGGTTGCGACATCGTGCACAAAAATCACGGGCTTGCGGGCTTCAAACGATACATAGGCAATTTGCAACCCGTTGGGCGACCACGCGGGGGAAATAATAGGTTCGGCACTGCGGAGGGCGCTTTGGGCGTTTTCGCCATCGGCATCCGCTATCCATAAGTTGTAAAAACCATTGGCCTTGGTAACGTAGGCGATGCGTGTCGAGAAAGCACCTTTTTCGCCCGTTAATTTTTCATGGATGAAATCGGCAATACGGTGTGCGACCAAGCGTAAATCATTGGCGACTACGCCGTAACTTTGTCCGCCCAAGTCTTGCCCGCGTACTACGTCCCACAGGCGCATCCGTACATCGTAACGCCCGTCTAGCAAGCGCGTGATACTGCCGGTGACCAGTGCATCGGCTCCTTTTTGTCGCCAAGTGGAGACATCGGGGCGGGACGTTTCATCCAAGTTGGCGTTGGTGGCATCCACAGGGCGGAATTGCCCGCTGCGCTCCAAATCGGCTTGAACGATACTGGCAATTTTCTGCGGTGCGTTGGCTTCGCCTTTGAAGGTGGCCAGTGCAATAGGAACTTGGGTTAGCCCAACCCCTGATACTTCGACACGAAATTCTGCGGATGCAACCCCGCCTATGCAAAGCATCCATGCACTGAAAAAAAACAGAAAAAAACGTTCGGTTAATCGGCTGGTTAATCGTTTCATCATTCTTGCATTATCCCAATCTTGTTATGACAGCATCGTCGTTATGGCGCTCTTGCGCGTATCCTTGCGCGGGTTGGGTGATGGTGGTTAAGGCCCGATCCCGCACTATGCGTGCGTTATGTGATTCTTGATTGCGTGCGGCCTCCTTGTGCCAAAGGTGAAAAACTTCGGTGGCAAAAAATCCATTTTTGCGCACCAATCCGGCATGGTGCAGACGCAAAACAAAATCTGCGTCCTCATGCCCCCATCCAATAAAGGATTCGTCAAAACCGTCAATGCGTTCAAAATCGCAACGCCATAGCGATAGGTTGCAACTGCGAATGCGCTTCCATGAAAATTGGGGTTGAATGCGTAAAAAATCAAACCAGCCCTTCGGCAGCCGCAGCCACCCGAAAAGTTTATTGGCATGGCCTTGGCGGTATTGTTGAATCCAATAGCCAATGGAGCGCCCCGTAATCGAGAATTCATTGGATTCTTGCCCACTCAGCACCCGCTGCGTAAAGGCTTCGGATAACAAAATACGGCTGCCGTTGATGAAGTGTCCGCGTTGCGCCAGTGCTTTATGGCGGGCGATGAAATCCACTTCGGGGACACAATCACCGTCCATAAAAATCAGGTAATTACTACTTGAAACCGCCACCCCCCGATTGCGAATGCGGGAGGCCGTGAAGCCCACATCGGGATGCCACACATGCACCACGCGCAGGGAGCGTGCCACGTCCGTATTCATCCAATCCCGTTGTTCGGGGCGTGAACCATCATCGGCCACGATGACTTCAAAGTTTTTGTCAGTTTGTTGTGCCAACCCGCGCAGAACCGCTAGCAGTGCATTGCTTCGGTTATAGGTCGTGATGACCACGGAGGCTTGTTCGGAAGATTGCATTTTTTCAACTAGACTCGCAGTGCCTGAATACTACCACCATCCACATTTTTACCACCCAACCACCCCCATTGCCACCCATGTCCCGAATTTCCGTCTATATCATTGCCTTCAATGAAGCCGAAAAGGTTGCTGCCACTATCCAAAGCGTCCAATGGGCGGATGAGATTATTGTGGTGGATTCGTGGAGTACCGACGGAACGCCTGAAATTGCTACCCAGCTCGGGGCGAAGGTCGTGCAAGTGAAGTTTGAAGGTTTTGGCAATTTGCGCAATTCGGCGATTGCCGCGTGTTCCCACGACTGGATTTTCAGTCTGGATGCCGATGAGCGTTGCACCCCCGATGCCGAGAAAGAAATCCGCGCCATCATCAACGCCCCACCTTCTGCCGATGCACCGGATGTGTATTGGATGCCGCGCCGCAATTTCTTCATGGGAAAATGGATTCAGCATTCCGGCTGGTATCCCAATTACCGCCAGCCCCAGCTTTTCCGCAAAGGCTGCATGGCGTATGACCAGAAGCCGGTGCATGAAGGCTACATCCTCCGCAGCACGAAACCGATTGCGCATTTGCAAAACCCGATTTGGCAGTTCCCGTTTAAGAATATGGCGGAGGTGATGCACAAAGCCAACCGTTATTCGACACTGGGGGCGGAAAAAATCAAGCACAAAAAGATCACCATGCTCACAGCCTTGCTGCACGCAAAATGGGCGTTTTGGAAACACTATATTTTCAAACGGGGTTTTTTGGATGGCTGGGCGGGCTTTGTGATTGCGTTGGGTAATTTTGAAGGCACGTTTTACCGCTACGTCAAAGCCTTGGAGCTGCAAAAAGGCACAGCGTGGAAGGAACCTCAATCCAAGGAAACCCATTAAATGCAGCGTTTATTGAGCTATGTTCGCCCCTATCGCGTTGCATTTTTGCTGGCGATGTTGGCGATGACTTGTTCGGCTTTGACGGAAGCCGCCTTCCCCAAGCTGATGCAATACCTATTGGATAACGGTTTCAGCAACCGTGATCCCGATTTGTTGTGGATGATTCCATCGGGTATTGTGGGCATTTTTGTGGTGCGTGCCATTGCCGCTTTTTGTGCCGGTTATTTGATGGCGTGGATTGCCAGCAAGGTGGTGCAAACCTTGCGCCAACAGTTGTTTGTGCGGGTGTTGCATTTACCCGTGCAGGAGTTTCACCAGCAATCGGCGGGGGTTTTTATTTCGCGTTTGGTCTATGAAGTCACCCACATCGCCGAATCGGTGACCACGGCACTGGCGATTTTGTTTCGGGAATCGCTCACGGTGGTGGCACTTTTGGGATTTTTGCTGTACACCGATTGGCGTTTAACCCTCATCACCCTGACGGTAGGGCCGTTGATGGCGGTCATGCTCAAGGCCTTCAGCAAACGGCTACGGGCGGCTACCCAGCAAAATTTGCAGTCGATGCGCGATTTGTCGCACACCATTGAGGAAAGCATTGTGTCCAACAAGGTGGTGAAGATTTTTGGCGGGCAAGCCCAGCAAACTGAAAAGTTCTTTCAAGATACCGCACGTTTACGCCGTGCGCAAATGCGTGAGGCCATTCCCGCTTCGGCGACGACACCGATTACGCATATTGCTGCATCACTTGCCGTCGCGACGATTACTTATTTTGCACTGCGGCACGCGCAGGGTGAAGGGCAGGGCAGTCCGGGGGGGTTTATGGCGTTTATGACGGCGATGCTATTGCTGATTTCACCGCTGAAACAATTAACCTCGGTCAACACCATCTTGCAACGCGGTTTGACGGCGGCGAATAGCATTTTCGCGTTGCTCGACACCCCTGCCGAATCCGACACCGGCACGATCGTATTGCCGCGTGCGCGGGGCGACATCACGTTTGAGCAGGTGAGTTTTCAATACCCCACCACCGAAAGCAAGGCACTCGAAGGGGTTAGCTTTCACATTCCTGCCGGAAAAACGGTGGCGTTGGTGGGCGTATCGGGCGGTGGAAAATCGACCATTGCTTCGTTATTGCCGCGTTTTTATAACGTGAGCGAAGGGCGGATTTTGATTGATGGCATCGACATTCAAAGCCTGACGCTCGCCAATTTGCGCGAACAAATCGCGCTGGTGAGCCAAGATATTGTGCTGTTTAACGATACCGTAGCCGCCAATATCGCCTACGGTTCGCTGCGCCAATACAGCCGCGAAGCCCTTATCGAAGCCGCCAAAGCCGCCAATGCGTGGGATTTCATCCAACAACTCCCGCAGGGGCTGGATACCGTGATTGGTGAAAACGGCGGACGTTTCTCTGGCGGACAACGCCAGCGCATCGCCATTGCCCGCGCCTTATTGAAAAATGCCCCGATTTTGATTTTGGATGAAGCCACTTCTGCGCTGGATACCGAATCCGAACGGCAAGTGCAAGCCGCGCTCACGAACGTAATGCACAACCGCACCACACTGGTCATCGCCCACCGTTTAAGCACCATTGAACACGCGGATACGATTGTGGTGTTGAACCAAGGCCGCATCGTAGAAACCGGAACCCACGCCGAATTATTGGCGGCTAAAGGGGTTTATGAGAAATTGGCTTCTACGCAGGCGTTGTAAGTAAAAGCTGCGGTAGTGGTTTGAAACTCACCTGGTTACGCCAGCACCTTACCTAAAAATCACCGTTTTATGCCCATTCAGCAGCACGCGGTGTTCGCTGTGCCATTTCACGGCGCGGGCTAGCACTTGGCTTTCGGTGTCGCGGCCTTGGGCGGTCAGGTCTTCCACGGTTTTGCTGTGGTCAACACGGGCTACATCTTGCTCAATGATCGGGCCTTCGTCCAAATCAGCGGTGACGTAATGTGCCGTTGCGCCGATGAGTTTCACCCCCCGATCATGCGCTTGGTAGTACGGCTTCGCCCCTTTGAAACTGGGCAAAAACGAGTGGTGGATGTTGATCGCGCGTCCCGCCAATTGGGTGCAAAACTTATCGCTCAAAATCTGCATATAGCGGGCGAGAACGACCAGTTCTGCGCCTTCGGATTCGATGATTTCAAACTGGCGTTCTTCGACCTTCGCCTTCGTGTCCGCCGTGACGGGCAGATGGTGAAACGGCACGTTGTAGCTCGCCGCCAACTGGTAAAAATCCCGATGGTTGGAAATGATGGCGCGAATATCCAGCCCCAGCAGCCCGCTTTTCCAGCGAAAGAGCAAATCGTTCAGGCAATGCCCTTCTTTGCTGACCATCAACACGGTACGCATGGGCTGTGCTTCGGCGTGCAAACTCCAGCGCATGGCAAAGGGAGTGGCAAAATCGTGGAGCTTGGTTTTCAATTCACCATGCGTGTGCCGATTGCACGAAAACTGCACGCGCATGAAGAATAAGCCCGTACCCGCATCGTTGTACTGCGCGGCTTCTTCGATGTTGCCACCGTGTTCCAGCAAAAAGCCCGATACCGCGTGAACCAATCCCAAGCGATCAGGGCATGAAAGCGTCAGGATGTAAGTCGGGGCGCTATTCATGGGTATTTGCGCCCCGCTTTTTCCACCTTTTCTTGGCAGTTGATGCAGCGTGGTGCTTCGGGCGCAACATTCAAACGTGCTTCGAGAATATCCACACCGCAATCGGTGCATTCGCCATAGGTTCCGGCTTGAATGCGTGCCAGTGCGGCATCGATCAAAGCGAGTTCGTGCAATTCGTGTTCTTCAAGGGCAAATTCGGTTTCGCGTTCGGTAGTCGCTTGGGCATCGCGGTCTTGTAATTCTTCCAAATGCTGGGCAGCGGCTTCTACACGGCTGATCGTGCCGCCGCGCAATTCGGCGATTTGTGCGAGCAAAGTAGCGCGTTTGGCTTGTAATTGTTCTTGGTGGTGAGCGATTGAAATTTGTGTCATGGTAGTTGTACTGTTTTGTTGTGATGTTGTGATGATTAGTTTTTAGCGATTAGTGAATACGCACTGGATTTTGTGCCAAATCAGCATACTGGGAGATGGTTTCCTCCACTTCCTCTTGCGATGGCATGTTGATTTGCCATGCCACGATATGCTGCTGAAAAAATTCAGCCCACGAGCCGTCTAAAAACACTTCCTTGCCGGATCGTTTGTCCACAATTTCAAAACCGTGGCGTGCCAGAACCGGTCTTTCTTGGGATCGAAAATCCCCCAAGTGCATGAAAGCACCCGGCACGACCATCCCCTCAGTTGGCAAATTGGCCAGTATGTGGGTTACCGTAAAAGTGTCAGAATCGTAAAGAGTTTGCATAAGGGTAATGATAGAGGGGAACTGCCCATTTTGCGGCAAACATTGCAAAATCAAGCCACAATCCGGTTTATGGACACACTCACTGAAACCCCTACTCCCCCCCCCATTGGCACGGTTTTGTGCCACCGCGATGAGGTCACCGATGGACAAGTCATTTTGCGCCAAGGCCTCATGGTGCTGCGCAGCGGTGACAAGATCAGTGCTTTCATCAACCGCTGCGCCCATTTTGGCGTACCGCTCGCTGCCCAAGAATCGCAACTGATTTTTACCCCGCACGAAGACATCACCTGCAACATTCATTACGCCCGTTTCCGCTGGGAAGACGGTTCTTGTGAAAGCGGTGAATGCCAAGGTGAAGGACTCATCCCCGTCTTCTTGCAAGAAAAAGACAATGGGGATATTTGCGTGCTGTGCTATTGAGTATTAAAGGGAGTCTGCGTTACACGATTACACGATTACAAGATAAAGCGCGATAAGTCTTCGTTTTGGCTTAAATCGCTCAAGCGGGCATTCACGTAAGCGGCATCAATGGTCACGGTTTGACCGGAAAGCGCTACGGCTTCAAAGCTCACTTCGTCCAACAGGCGTTCCATCACAGTGGAAAGGCGGCGTGCGCCGATGTTCTCGGTACGCTCATTCACATCGAACGCGATTTGGGCGATGCGGGTAATGCCGTCGGCGGTGAATTCGAGTGCGACATTTTCCGTCGCCAAGAGTGCCTGATATTGTTTCACCAGCGAAGCATGGGTTTGCGTCAAAATCGCTTCAAAATCACTGACGGAAAGCGATTGCAATTCCACCCGAATCGGGAAACGGCCTTGTAACTCAGGAATCAAATCACTGGGTTTGCTCAAATGGAATGCGCCCGATGCCACGAACAAAATATGGTCGGTTTTAACCATACCGTATTTGGTCGAAACCGATGTGCCTTCCACCAGCGGCAGCAAATCACGCTGCACGCCTTGGCGCGAAACCTCGGCTCCGCTGTTTTCGGTGCGCGAAGTTACTTTGTCGATTTCATCAATGAAAACGATGCCACTTTGCTCCAATAAAAAGAGCGCACGGGCTTTGATGTCGTCTTCATTCACCAGCTTGGCGGCTTCTTCATCGACCAAAATTTTGCGTGCCTCCGCAATTTTGAGCTTGCGTTTTTGCCGCTTGCTCTGCCCCATTTGACCGAACATTTCACGCAGTTGCTCGGTCATTTCTTCCATACCCGCTGGCCCCATTACCTCTAGCTGCGGTGCGGATTGGGCGACATCCAATTCAATTTCGCGGTCGTCCAACTGACCTTCGCGCAGTTTTTTGCGGAACACTTGCCGCGCGGTGCTGTCGGCAGGGGGTGTATCGTCATCGCTGCGGGGGGATGGAATCAGAATATCCAAAATACGGTCTTCGGCGCTATCTTCGGCGCGGGTACGTACTTTGATTTTTTCCGCTTCGCGCGTTTGCTTCACGGCAATATCCGCCAAATCGCGGATGATGCTATCCACATCTTTACCCACATAACCCACTTCGGTGAATTTAGTGGCTTCGACTTTGATAAAGGGCGCATCCGCTAACCGTGCCAAACGGCGGGCAATTTCGGTTTTTCCCACCCCCGTAGGGCCAATCATGAGGATATTTTTGGGGGTGATTTCGCCGCGCAATTCACCTTCCACCTGCTGCCTGCGCCAACGGTTGCGCATGGCGATGGCAACGGCACGCTTGGCCTGTGCTTGCCCAACAATGTGCTTATCCAGCTCAATGACGATTTCTTGGGGATTCATAAATAATTTCAATTAAAGCGTTTCAATCGTATGGTTCATATTGGTGTAGATGCACAAACCACCCGCAATTTCCAGCGAACGCTTCACAATATCAGCGGCTGGCATATCGGTATGGTCTAGCAGGGCTATCGCCGCTGCCTGCGCATAAGCACCGCCGGAACCGATGGCAACGATGCCATTTTCGGGTTCCAGCACATCGCCATTGCCGGTAATGATGAGGGATGTATCCTTGTCCGCCACCGCGAGCATGGCTTCCAAACGGCGCAATACGCGGTCGGTTCGCCAGTCTTTGGTTAATTCAACCGCTGCGCGTGCCAGATTGCCTTGGTGCTTTTCAAGTTTGGCTTCAAAGCGTTCAAAAAGGGTGAAGGCATCGGCCGTTGCGCCCGCAAATCCAGCTAAAACTTTACCGTGGTGGAGTTTGCGCACTTTACGCGCTGTACCCTTCACGACGATATGCCCTAGCGTCACCTGTCCATCGCCACCAATGGCAACGCTATAGCCGTTTTCTGTTTTGCGGCGCACACTGACAATCGTGGTGCCGTGATAATTTTCCATAATGTATCTCTAATGTGTTTTTTAAAGTTCGCGGGGAACGATTCGTGCGTGGTCGTGGATGCCAATCACATGGAAGAATACGGCAACCAGATAGTGAACATCGCGGAACTGCACCAAAGACCCTTCGGCCTGCCGTTGTGCCGCCCAATTCAAGATACTGCCCGCTGCGGAAAAATCGACCCGCACCAGATGATGGCAAGAAACCGTGATGGGTAACCCCAAGCGATCGTTGTGTTCCAACCCTGCCAACACCGCCTCGGCACTATCACTCAACAAACTACCGCGCAGTTCCAGTGCTGGAATGCAGTCGCGGGATGGCCCTCTCGCCTCCGACAAAATCGGGGGGGGATGGGTTTCAGGAGGTCGGTCTTGGATATTGCTGCATTCACAAGACGCTTTTTCCCATGACGGAGGCGATACTTCGTAGGTGATGCAATAGTCCAGTGCGACCACCTCGAAATCGTCCATCATCTGCGTCACGCGCAGCACGTTAAGACGCATCAACCACCAATCGGGATTCACGTTCTTATCGCCCGTCACCATCATGCTCCGCAGGCTATCCACCAGCACATGCGCCCGACTAAAACCCAGCTTTACGGGTTCGCGGCACAAGCTGTAGAACAAACCCGCCAACTGCGGCATGGCATCTTGGGCGATGGATTCCAATGAACCCCAATCAATATGCCAGGGCATGGGGTTGGAATACATGGCATTGCGCAATTCTTCCATTGCTGCTGCATCCAAGTGCGCGGGTGCATTCCAAATAGCCCCCCCTGTAGGGCTTGCTTTCGCCATTTGGAGCGCACCGCCGATGTCTTCCCATTGCGGTTCGGTCGCCCCCAAATAACGTGCAAACTCGGTAATCGAACCAAAAAAACCCACCTGATTGTGGGTTGCACGGTAAAAATCCAATAACGCTGCGATCCAGCCTTTGGCGGTTGTTTCCAGCGCACGCGGCTGTCGCAGGGCGGCTAACAATCCCGCTTCGGCTCCCCGTTGGTCACCATTGGCAAAGCGCATTGCGGCATCTTCCAAGACCGCATCCACCGCCATCGGCTCGCCCAACCCCGCCTTGGGATCGGGTGGTGCTTCTTGTCCGGCTGGAAACTCTTTCAAGGTGGAGAGAAAGTCCGTATCGTCCTTGGTGTGCTGGGCATTCAAAGAGTGCGCATCGGTTTCACCAAATTCATTCGCTTTGACGGTGGGGACAAAATGGAGACCCGCTCCCTGTTGCAGATGCTCTGCCACATTGGGTAAATCAAATTTGCGACCCGCCGCCATAGCCGGCATGGGCTGGGTGGGCAACGATGCAAGAGCCGAAGCAGCGGCATGGGCTTTGGCTTCTTCTGCCTTGCCTTTCCACCACTGTTTGGACATCTGGGCTTCAATTTCGTCGATTTTTTTCAGGGTATCGGCGCGCCCCATCATGTCGGATGGGATAAAACTCGACTGAAAAAAGGAAGGAGCCGCCCCCGAACCCTTCGCCGAAGCACCATCCTTGCTACTACGCAACTTGCGAAGCTGGGCAAACTCGCGCCGACGAATGAGGTCATTTTGGCGCTTACGCTCAATCATGGCCTTGATGGTCTGCTTGTCCAAATCACTGCCCAACTCAACCGGAGCAATGGGGGCGCGGTCTGTCTCCGCCCCATTGTTGGTTTTATGGGGGTTGCGAACAAACATCGCCATTCTGGACAGTAATCCGTTATTTTCAGATTTGAGTGCCATAAGAGCCAAAGAAAGCAGAAAAACTGCGGGGCCAGTTAATACGCGTTAGTGCCAGCGAGTACCGTCATCAATTACCACACATTTTTTGCCGAAGTTCACGCCGTTGCTGCGCTTCCAAGGAAAGCGTTGCCGTAGGACGCGCCAATAGCCGCCCTA
This sequence comes from uncultured Rhodoferax sp., assembly GCA_937863075.1. Taxonomy (GTDB): domain Bacteria; phylum Pseudomonadota; class Gammaproteobacteria; order Burkholderiales; family Burkholderiaceae_C; genus Allorhodoferax. Next base: position 22,704 of record CALMCD010000009.1, read on the forward strand.
CGCCAATCGGTTCACCGGTTTCGTCACAATAGCCGTAATCTCCCGAATCAATACGTGTGATGGATTGTTCGATTTTCTTCAGCAATTTACGTTCCCTATCACGGGTACGCAATTCAATTGCATGTTCTTCTTCGATAGTAGCCCGATCCGCTGGATCGGGGACTACGGCATTATCCTCCCGCAAATGCTCGGAAGTTTCACCGGCATTGTCCAAAATTCCACGTTTAAGCCGCTGTAACCGAATCCGAAAGGCCGCCAGTTGTGCCTTATTCATGTATTCCGCTTCGGGCATCGCCAACAATTCGGCATCGGTCAAATCACTGGGGTCGGTATTTTTCCAGTTATTCGCCAATTTCTCATCTTTGGGTACGGGAATCGCCAGTGACTGGACTTCCGCCGGCATGGTGGAGGTATAGGTAGTCTTGGCAACCGTCAATGCCAGTGCAGATTCGGCAGCGGCGGCATTTGCCGCATCTTTAGAAGAAACGGCAACCCGTTTGCGCTTCACCTTCACCACGACCGTAGGGGCTGGCGCAGCCGCTACCACGGGGGCTGGCGGTGGCGCAACCACTTCCACGGGAGCCACAACGACCTCAGCCGCCGGAGCAGCCACACGCCGAGGCTTGACCGCCACACGTACCTTGGGTTTGGCTAGGGTTTCTTCTGTGGTGGCTTCTGCGGGCTTTTTGTCTTTTTTGGTTGAAACGGTCATTACATCAAATCTCCTAGGCAGCGTGATACTGCCTTTGTACGGCGCGCGAGTTTACAGGGGTTCTTGCCGTTTTAGACGAGGCATTGCTCGATGCCTTGTAAAAGAATATCCCGTGGCAAATCAATTCCAATAAAAACCATTTTGCTACAGCGTGTTTCACCTGCCGCCCATTGGGGGCCTAAATCGCTGCCCATGAGCTGGTGAACGCCCTGGAAAATGACCTTGCGATCCGTTCCCTGCATATACAAAACACCTTTGTAACGCAGCATACGGGGGCCATAAATTTCCACCAGCGCACCCAAAATATCTTCCAATTTAGCGGGATTAAAAGGACGCTCGGATTTGAAAACAAAGCTTTTGACATCATCGTTATGGTGGTGGTGATGTCCGCCGCCCTGTTCATGCTGGTGCGATGGGTGGTTGCAATGCTCGCCATGCACATGATCGTGATCGTGGTTATGGTGATCGGCATCGGCATCTTTCAGAAAATCGGGGTCGATGTCGAGCTTGGTATTGAGGTTAAAGCCCTTCAAATCCAATACTTCCGACAAGGCGACCTCCCCGAAATGCACAGTTTTCTGGGGCGCACGCGGATTCATGTGCTTGATGCGGTGTTGCAGCGCGTCCAGCTCCTGCGCCGATACCAAGTCCGATTTACTGATGAAAATCTGATCCGCAAACCCGATTTGACGGCGTGCTTCTTGGCGGTCATCCAGTTGCTTTTGCCCGTGCTTGGCATCCACCAAGGTGATGATGGAATCGAGCAAGAACGATTCAGCGACTTCATCGTCCATGAAAAAGGTTTGCGCCACGGGGCCGGGGTCGGCCAAACCCGTGGTTTCGATGATGACGCGCTCAAAGTGCAGCAGCCCTTTGCGCTTTTTGGTCGCCAGCATTTGCAAGGTGGCACGCAAATCTTCCCGAATGGAGCAGCAGACGCAGCCATTGCTCATTTGAATGATTTGCTCTTGGGTTTCGCTCACCAAAATATCGGTATCGATATTTTCTTCGCCGAACTCATTTTCAATGACCGCGATTTTCTGACCGTGGGCTTCACCCAAAACCCGCTTGAGCAGGGTGGTTTTGCCAGAGCCTAAAAATCCGGTCAATATGGTGGCTGGAATCAATTTCATAGGATATATAGGATATTCAAAAACAAAAAAATAATTACAAAATAATTACATTTTCCGCATGACGACCAGCCCTTTGAGGTATTCGCCCTCGGGGAAAGTCAATGTCATGGGATGATCGGGCGCGGCTTCCATGCGCTCGATGATGTAGCCATCGACCTGCGCATCGGCGGCAGCACCCGCCACGATTTTGTGGAACAAATCGGCACTAATGCCACCAGAACACGAATAGGTTAGCAGGATGCCCCCCGGTTCCAGCAATTTCAGCCCTAAACGGTTGATGTCTTTGTAGGCACGGGCGGCGCGTTCGGCGTGGGCCACGGTGGGCGCGAGTTTGGGCGGGTCAAGCACGATGGCATCGAACGTGCGCCCTTCCTGCAAAAACTGCCGCAGCGAAGCATTCACATCGGCATCCAAAAACGTGGTTTGTGCCGCATCAAAGCCATTGAGCGCGACATTAGCACGCGCCTGCTCCAACGCCGTGCCGGAGGAGTCAATCGACGTGATGTGCCCCTCGCTCCAGCCACCCGCCCGCAGCCCCGCCAACGCCGCCACGGTGAAACCACCCGTGTAGCAATAGCAATTCAGCATACGGGCAAAGCCCCTGCGCTGAACGTAATCGGCAAAGCGTTTGCGGCTATCGCGCTGGTCAAGGTAAAAACCGGTTTTGTGACCTTGTTCAATGTGCAAGCCCAGTTTCCAATCGTGCTCTTGCAATTCCAACGCCAACGCGCCTTCACCACGCAGCCAGCCCGTGACGGGTTTCAAACCTTCCAGCGTGCGGCTGCTGGCATCGGAACGTTCGTAAAGTTTGCTCAATCCGGTCGCGGTGAGCAGCGCATCGGCAATGGTTTCCTTCCAACGCTCCACACCCGCCGAGGTGAACTGTGCCACCAGCGTATCGCCGTAACGATCCACAATCAAACCGGGGAGTCCATCGGATTCACCGTGAATCAAGCGCATGGCATCGCTTTTTATATCGAATCGGCCTCTAGCGCTTATGGATACTGCACATGATGCTATGAAAAAAGAAGCATCAATGCGCTGATTTTCATCAAAACTCCACACCCTTGCCCGAATTTTGGACTGCGGGCTGTACGCTGCCCATGCCAAAAACTGCCCATCGGCCGATTCAACACGCACCGTTTCCCCGCTATCGCCGCCGCCTTTGGCAATGGCTGATTCAAAAATCCACGGGTGACGGCGTTGCAGTGAACGCTCTTTTCCAGCACGAAGGCGAATAGTTTTCATTAAATTTGTATT
>CALMCD010000010.1 GCA_937863075.1 uncultured Rhodoferax sp.
GCCCGTAATCGGGTGCGTTACGGTTAAGCCCGTGGGCATACCCACTTTTTCTTTGAGCGCGAGTTCGGCTTCAGTCGTTCCCCCCTTTTGGCATTCTTCGATAAAAGCCGCCAATGTGGGATTGGTACTCGCCGCGTGCATCGCTAAGGGATGTTCAGGGGCAACGGCGCAGAAGGTCACGCCCATGATGGTATCGGGGCGGGTGGTGAAGACGTACATTTTGCCGTCATCAATCAACGCGCCTTTTGCGTCTGCGATGCTGTGCGTAAACGCAAAACGCACGCCGCTGGATTTGCCAATCCAGTTTTCCTGCATCAAGCGCACCCGCTCTGGCCAGCCATTCAAAGTGGATTTTTCATTGCCGACTTGAACGTGATCCAGCAATTCTTGTGCGTAAGCGGTGATCTTGAGGTAGTAACCCGGAATCTCGCGCTTTTCTACGGTTGCGCCTGTGCGCCAGCCTTTGCCGTCAATGACCTGCTCGTTGGCAAGCACGGTGTTATCCACGGGGTCCCAGTTCACGACTTGGGTTTTTTGGTAGGCAATGCCTTTTTCCAGCATTTTCAAGAAGAGCCATTGATTCCATTTGTAGTATTCGGGATCGCAGGACGCGATTTCGCGGCTCCAATCAATGCCCAAGCCCAGTGCCTGCATCTGCCCTTTCATGGTGGCGATGTTGTCGTAAGTCCACTGCGCGGGTGGAACTTTGTTTTTCAGCGCGGCATTTTCGGCAGGCAGACCAAACGCATCCCAGCCCATAGGCATAAGAACGTTGTAGCCTTTCATGCGCAAATGGCGCATGAGCATGTCGTTAATGGTGTAATTGCGTACATGCCCCATGTGGAGTTTGCCGCTGGGGTAAGGCAGCATGGAGCAGGCGTAGAACTTCGGTTTGGAAGTGTCTTCGGTGACGCGGTATGCGTCTAGCTGATTCCAGTGCGTTTGCGCCGATTTTTCAATGTGGGTATGGTCGTATTTGTCTTGCATGGCAAAGATTTTATCGCCCCCGACCCCCCTTAAAATTTACGAGACCATTCACGACACCATGAGTACTACACCCGCTAACTTATCCCCCGCCGCTGGATCGACCCGCCCCAGCGTTATTCAGCTCGCCATCAAGGAAAAGGTGGCTCTCTACACCGCTTATATCCCGCTATTTGTCGAAGGGGGGATTTTTATCCCCACCACGCGCGAATACAACTTTGGGGACGATGTGTACGTTTTACTCTCCCTCCCCGACGATGTGCAACGCTACCCCGTCGCCGGCAAAGTGGCATGGATTACGCCCCCCAAAGCCACTGGCGGACGCGCCCAAGGGGTGGGCATTACCTTCCCCAACGACGAAAAATCCAAATTACTCAAGAATCGTATCGAAGAAATTTTGGGTAAATATCTCACCTTGGATCGCCCTACCCAAACCATGTAATGGGCGATTAAAAAAAATTATGTTTACCGATTCCCACTGCCATCTCGATTTTCCCGAACTCTCCGCCAACTTACCCGCCATCCGGCAAGCGATGGCAGATGCCCACGTCACCCGCGCCCTGTGCATTGGCACGACGCTGGAAGGTTTCCCCCAAGTGCATCAACTGGCCTTGGATCATGCTAACTTTTGGGCAACGGTCGGCGTTCACCCCGATAACGAAGGCGTGCAAGAACCCACGCTGGACGATTTGTTAGAACGCGGCAAACTCCCCCGCGTGGTAGCGATTGGCGAAACGGGGCTGGATTACTACCGCATGGGCGACCGCACCTACGCGCAAATGGAGTGGCAGCGTGAGCGCTTCCGCATCCACATTCGTGCCGCCCAGCAGTTGCAAAAACCGATGGTGATTCACACCCGCAGCTCGGCAGAAGACACCCTGCGCATCCTGCAAGAAGAAGGTGAAAACAGCAACGGGGGGCGGGCTGTGGGCGGCGTGTTCCACTGCTTTACCGAGAGTCTGGAAGTCGCCCGCCAAGCCTTGGATTTAGGGTTTTATATTTCTTTTTCCGGCATCGTGACGTTCAAATCCGCCCAAAACCTGCGTGAGATTGCCGCTTTCGTCCCACTGGATCGCATCCTCATTGAAACCGACAGCCCGTACCTAGCCCCCACCCCATTTCGTGGGAAAACCAACAATCCCTCCTACGTTCCTTATGTCGCCAAACAACTGGCAACAGTGCGCGGTTGCAGCGTAGAAGCGATTGGGGAAGCCACCAGCGACAATTTTTCCCGATTGTTTGGGTTATAAATTCGCCATGAATACGCCATGAATACGATTGCAACCCATCTCACCGAGATACAGCAACGCATAGAAAGTGCTTGCCGTTCGGCATTGCGTGCCAGCAACTCGGTCACGTTGCTGGCCGTTTCCAAAACCTTTGGCGTGGAGGCCATTGCCGAAGCCTACGCCGCTGGGCAGCGTGCGTTTGGGGAAAACTACATCCAAGAAGCGGTAGAAAAAATCCAAACCTTTCGGCTACAGCCAGAATTTGCCGATAAAAAAGGAGTGGAATGGCACTGCATCGGCCCGATTCAAAGCAATAAAACCCGCTTGGTTGCCACGCATTTTGATTGGGTTCACACGATAGACCGCCTCAAAATTGCCCAGCGTTTAAGCGAACAGCGTCCCGCCGATTTACCGCCGTTGCAGGTGTGCATTCAGGTGAATGTGGATGGCGGTATCACCAAATCCGGCGTTGCGCCCGAGGACGCTTTGGCATTGGCACAAGCCGTTGCCCAGTTGCCCAATTTGCGTCTGCGGGGGGTGATGTGTATTCCAGAACCTGCTCCTGATTTTGTAGCTGCATGTGCAGTATTCACAAGGGCTAGAGCCGTTTTTGATGCACTCAATACACACCATTCCGACTGGAAGATACCCAATCTGGATACGCTTTCAATGGGTATGAGTGCCGATTTAGAAGCCGCTATTGCCAGCGGCTCCACCATGGTGCGGGTGGGTAGTGCGATTTTTGG
>CALMCD010000011.1 GCA_937863075.1 uncultured Rhodoferax sp.
GCGTATTGTTAGACGGCATCCCCGCCACCAATACCGATTTACGCCTTGGCATGGTGGCCGAAATCAATGGCACACGCGGTACGGCTGCTGGCACGGGCGTGGCGCGGCACATTGCGGTGTGGTCGATAGCGCAAGGCGTGGTTTCTAACGTGCAACCCCAGAGCAACCAATTTACCGTGGATGGAATGGTGATTCAAACCAACACTGCCACGGTGTGGGAGGGCGTTGCGTCCACCGCTCAGCTCCTCAACGGTATGCGCGTTACCGTGTGGGGTTTGCAAAATGGGGCTGGCCTCCACCACTGGACAGCGACGCGGGTCGCTTTGGTGACCGCGAATACGCCTATTCGGGGTGAATCGGATTCCATGAAACCTTCGATTCCGTCCTTTTTAGAAGAAGAAACGGAAGTGGATTTAGAAGGTTTTATCACCGCCTTATTATCGAACCAGCGTTTCAGGGTGGGGAATGTGGAGGTGGACGCGAGCCAAAACCCCGATACATCACAACTTTTTACGGCACTGCGCATCGGTGAACGCATTCACGTTGATGGTTATTGGAAAGGGAATGTTTTGCTGGCGATTGAAATTCACGATAGCGAGGGCATGGATTACGACAGTGCCCACCTTGAAGGAACCGTCGACCAATTCACCAGCATTGCCAATTTTGTGGTGCGCGGTCAGCGCTGCGATGCCACGAATGCGGAGTGGGAACACGGAAGCCCCGCACTTTTGCGCCAAGGGGTAAAAGTCAAATTAGAAGGAACCAAAGCCGGCGATGTGCTAATGGTGACGGAAATCGAAATCAAGTAGGATTTGCCCCCGCTACCCAGATCGCCCGAAAGTCATTGACATTGGTATGCGTGGGTTGGGTGATGAGCAAATCGTCCAGCGCGGCAAAATAGCTATAGGCATCGTGGCGGGCGAGGTAATCGGTCGCTTTCAGACCCAAGGCCTCGGCGCGTTGTAACGTATCGGGCGTGACGAATGCGCCCGCGTTATCCTCCGTGCCGTCAATGCCGTCCGTATCCGCTGCCAACGCCCAAATCCCGCCATGCCCTTGCAATGCGTGGGCGAGGCTCAGGCAAAACTCACTAGCCCGACCACCCCGACCGCACCCACCCGCTGCCGATTGCACGGTTACCGTGGTTTCGCCGCCGCTCAAAATCACGCACGGGGTTTGAAACGCGCTTTTTCCCGCTGCGGTGCTGAGGGCGATGGCGGCGTGCATTTTGGCAATTTCGCGCGATTCGCCTTCGATGGCATCG
>CALMCD010000012.1 GCA_937863075.1 uncultured Rhodoferax sp.
TTCTACATTCACTCCATTCCTTGTATTCCTTAAATTCCTCAACACTGAATGGAGTAGATATGAAATTCTCGAAATTGTCTTTGTTAGCCACTTTGATGGCAGTCGCTGGTTTGGGTGTAGCACACGCACAGGAAGTAACAGGCGCTGGCGCGACTTTCCCCGCTCCCATTTACGCTAAATGGGCTTCGGAGTACCACAAGGCTACTGGTGTGAAGGTCAATTACCAGTCCATCGGTTCCGGTGGTGGCATCAAACAAATTGATTCCAAAACGGTCGATTTCGGTGCATCCGATATGCCCCAAACCGATGAAGTGTTGAAAAGCAAAGGGCAAATCCAATTCCCTACCGTGTTGGGCGGCGTGGTTCCGATTATCAACATCAAGGGTATTGAACCCGGGCAGCTCAAGCTCACGGGCGCTTTGTTGGGCGATATTTACTTGGGCAAAATCACCAAGTGGAACGATGCGGCGATTAAAGCCCTGAATCCTTCCCTGCCCTTGCCCGATGCACTCATCTCCCCCGTGCGCCGTGCCGATGGTTCGGGTACGAGCTTTATTTTCACGAATTATTTGAGCAAAGTTAGCCCCGAATGGAAATCCAAAGTGGGCGAAGGCACTGCCGTGAACTGGCCCTTGGGTACAGGCGGTAAGGGCAATGAAGGCGTGGCGGCGTATGTCGGACGTTTGCCTAATTCGATTGGCTATGTGGAATATGCTTACGTCAAGCAAAACAAAATGAATTACGCGCTGGTGCAAAACGCCGCTGGTAACTTCGTGAAACCCGAAGACGATAGCTTCAAAGCAGCGGCTGCGGGCGCGGATTGGAGCAAATCCTTCTACCAAATTTTGACCAACCAACCCGGTAAAGAAGCATGGCCTATTTCGGGTGCTACCTTCATCTTGATGCACGCCAAGCAAGATAAACCCGCCAGTGCTACCGAAGTGCTGAAGTTTTTTAGCTGGGCCTACAAAAACGGTGAAAAAATTGCGGTCGATTTGGACTACGTACCTATGCCCAAGCCCGTTGTTGCAGCCATTGAAAAAGCATGGGGCGAAATTAAAGATACTTCTGGTAAAACCATTCCCATTCCAGCCACAAAGTAATGCAAAGTAATACGAAATAATGGCTGATCGCATCTTTGCATGGGCTGCTCGCGCAGCAGTCCTTTTGACGCTGGGCATGTTGTTGGCGATTTTGGTATCGCTCACCATCAGTGCTTGGCCTGCTATCCTTCGATACGGTTTTGGCTTTATGGCGAGTACCGCTTGGGACCCCGTGAAGGAAGAATTTGGTGGGCTGGTCATGATTTATGGCACGCTCATCACCTCATTCATCGCGTTGCTGATTGCCGTTCCGGTCAGCTTTGGCATCGCGTTGTTTCTTACGGAATTGTCACCCGTTTGGCTGAAGCGTCCGCTGGGCGTGGCGGTTGAATTATTGGCTGCTGTTCCATCCATCGTTTACGGTATGTGGGGTTTGTTGGTATTTGGGCCTGTGTTGGCTGAATACGTTCAACAACCCGCCCAAAATCTTTTAACGGGTGTCCCTTATTTGGGTGCTTTGGTATCCGGCCCTCCGGTTGGTATCGGTATTTTGGCGGCAGGTGTGATTCTTGCCATCATGATTATTCCCTTCATCGCAGCGGTCATGCGTGACGTGTTTGAAGTCACCCCCCCGATGTTGAAAGAATCTGCCTACGGCTTGGGTGCAACGACGTGGGAAGTGGTTTCTAAAGTGGTTCTGCCCTACACCAAAACCGGTGTTATCGGCGGCATCATGCTGGGTTTAGGCCGTGCGATTGGCGAAACCATGGCGATCACTTTTGTGATTGGTAATTTCAACCAACTGGATTCATTCAGCTTGTTTCAAGCCGCTAATAGCATTACGTCTGCCTTGGCGAACGAATTTGCCGAAGCCGCTGAAGGGCTGCACCAAGCATCGTTGATGTATTTAGGGCTGGTGTTGTTCTTTATCACCTTTGTGATTTTGTCGCTCTCCAAACTGCTGCTCTTGCAGTTGAAAAAAGGTGAAGGAACGAGTGCATGACTACCATGGATACGAAAAACGCCCTGTATTCGATGCGGGCAGCACGTTTTGCCCGCCGTAAGCGGGTCAATCAAATTGCAACCACCTTGGCTTTGTGCGCGATGGCATTCGGTTTGTTTTGGTTGTTCTGGATTTTGTGGGAAACCATCCGCCTGGGTATTGGCGGTTTGAGCATAGCCACATTCACCCAGATGACCCCGCCACCGAATGAAGAAGGCGGATTGCTGAATGCCATTTATGGATCGGTAGTCATGGTGCTGCTGGCAACCTGTTTAGGCGCACCGATTGGAATTTTGGCGGGCATCTATCTGGCAGAGTTTGATAGCAAAAGCTGGCTTGCCAATACCACCCGTTTTGTGAATGATATTTTGCTCTCTGCTCCCTCTATCGTCATTGGGCTTTTTGTCTATGCGATAGTGGTCGCGAAACTCAAATCCTTTTCGGGTTTTGCGGGAGTCGTGGCGTTGTCTTTGTTGGTGATTCCGATTGTGATTCGCACCACCGAAAACATGCTGCAACTGATTCCAGCGGGTCTGCGCGAAGCGGCTTACGCCTTGGGTTCGCCCAAGTGGAAGGTGGTGTTGAACATCACCCTCAAGGCCGCGCGAGCGGGTGTGCTTACCGGTATATTGCTGGCAGTGGCACGGATTGCGGGTGAAACCGCGCCCTTGCTCTTTACCGCGTTGAATAACCAGTTTTGGACGAGCAGCTTGGGTGAACCGATGGCAAACTTACCGGTCACCATTTTCAAATTTGCCATGAGTCCTTATGAAAATTGGCAAAAGCTGGCATGGGCTGGGGTATTTATTATCACCATCGCTGTACTGGGTTTGAATATCTTGGCGCGGATTTTGACGCGCAAGGAACATTAAAGATAATATAAAGAGAGTTTGATTATGCTGGCAACTCCCCTTCCTCCCACCCAAACCAAAATTGCGGTTAAGGATTTGAATTTTTATTACGGCAAGTTCCATGCCCTCAAGGGTATTAACTTGGAAATTCCTGAAAAACGGGTAACGGCATTTATCGGCCCTTCGGGGTGCGGTAAATCCACTTTGCTGCGTATTTTCAACCGCATGTTTGAGTTATACCCTGAACAGCGTGCGCAGGGTGAGGTTTTGTTGGATGGTCAAAACATCCTCACCAGCCAAGAAGATATTGCTTTATTGCGTGCCAAGGTAGGGATGGTTTTCCAAAAGCCAACACCCTTCCCAATGTCGATTTTTGACAATATCGCCTTCGGGGTTAAATTGTTTGAAAAATTGAGCCGCTCAGAAATGGAAGATCGGGTGGAATGGGCATTGCGTAAATCTGCTTTGTGGAATGAAGTCAAAGACAAATTGAATCAAAGCGGTTCTGGTTTATCGGGGGGACAGCAGCAGCGTTTGTGCATTGCACGCGGTATTGCGATCAAGCCCGAAGTCTTGTTATTGGATGAACCCTGTTCGGCATTAGACCCTATTTCTACCGCGAAAGTGGAAGAATTGATTGTCGAATTGAAAAACGATTACACCGTAGTGATCGTGACCCACAATATGCAGCAGGCCGCACGATGCAGCGACCATACCGCGTATATGTATTTGGGTAATTTGATTGAATTCGGCGATACCGAACAAATGTTCTTCAAACCCAAGCGACAAGAAACCGAAGATTACATCACCGGACGCTTCGGCTAAAGACAATAAGGAAATATCATGGCAGATAAACATCTTTCAACCCAATTTGACAGCGAAATGAGCGCGGTCTCTTCGCAGGTGATGGAAATGGGTGGTTTGGTTGAATCCCAAATCCGCAAAGCGATTTATTCATTGGCACACTTTAGTATGGATGAATCCAATGAAGTCAGCACCAATGAAACCCAAGTGAATGCGATGGAAGTGGAAATTGATCGCGATTTATCTTCCATCATCGCCCGCCGCCAACCCACGGCGCGGGATTTACGGTTGTTGATTGCCATCTCCAAAATCACCGCGAATTTGGAACGGGTGGGCGACGAAGCCGAAAAAATCGCCCGCATGGTGCGCAGCATTATTCAAAGCGGTGCGCCCCGCGCCTTGCCTTCACTGGAATTGCGCGTTGCGGCGGACTTGGCTTCGGGGTTGCTCAATAAGGCGCTGGATGCGTTTGCCCGCTTGGATGTGACAATGGCGGTCTCGATTTTGAAAGAAGACGACTTAATTGATGCCGAATTCGACGGTTTTGTGCGCAAACTCATCACCTATATGATGGAAGACCCACGCATGATTTCTCCGAGTTTGGATTTACTATTCCTCGCCAAAGCGATTGAGCGCGTGGGCGACCATGCGAAAAATATCGCCGAACTCATCATCTACGTGGTAAAAGGCGAAGATGTGCGCCACAGCACCATGGAAAAAATCGAGTTGGTTGTTCAATAACGCAAAAAATAATGAAAAAAATGCCCACTGTGTTGGTGGTGGAGGATGAACCCGCCATCGCCGAACTCATAGCCGTGAATTTGCGCCATAACGGTTATCGACCGATTTGTGTGCTGGATGGTGAGGGCGCACAGCGCGAATTAGAGGTTCAGCTCCCCCAACTCATTTTGCTGGATTGGATGCTCCCCGGGGAAAGTGGTTTGACGTTGGCCAAACGCTGGCGTGCCAACGCCAAAACCAAGGAAGTTCCCATCATCATGCTGACCGCGCGGGGCGATGAGTCGGATCGCGTATCGGGTTTGGATGCGGGAGCCGATGATTACATCGCCAAACCGTTTTCGACGCGTGAACTCTTGGCACGCATTCGTGCCGTATTGCGCCGCCATACACCCGATCAAGACGAGCCGGTGTTACAAATCGGTTCTTTGCGCCTCGACCCCAATACCTACCGCGTACTGTTTGATGAGGTTCCGCTGAAACTCGGCCCTACCGAATTCAAACTGCTGCACTACTTAATGACCAACCCCGAGCGCGTGCATAGTCGTTCCCAGTTGTTGGATAAGGTGTGGGGCGACCATGTTTATATTGAAGAACGCACGGTGGATGTTCACATCAAACGCCTGCGTGAATCGTTGGGTTATGCAGGGGCGATGATTGAAACGGTGCGCGGCATGGGTTATCGTATGACGGCAACACCCTCACCTTCTTGATATATTCTGATCTGAAATATGCTCCTATTTGAGTTGCTTGGCGTATTGGTTGCTGTTATTTTGGCAGCGTGGATGATCGTCCAGTCGATGCGTGCAGTGCGTTTATTGCATTGGTTGCGAGCCGGAGCGGAGGGTGATCCGCCGCCCCTGAACGGGTATTGGAGTGAAATCGCCGACCGTGTTCGCCGCGTCCTCCATGCCCGCTCCCGCCAAGCCCTTGAGAGTGAGCAGCGTTTGCAAGATTTTCTGGCCGCCCTGCAAGTGTCACCGAATGGCGTGGTGTTGCTGGATGCCGATACGCGCATGGAGTGGTTCAATCACACAGCGGCTCGCCATTTTGGATTCGATAACAAGCGGGATACGCTCCAATACATTGGTAATTTGGTGCGCGACCCGTGCTTTACCTCCTATTTGGCGGAGCGCAATTTTCAAAACGACGTGGTATTGCAAGGGCGTGATAGCAGCGAAACCCATCCCATTAAACTCGCTTTACAGCTCTATCCTTACGGCAAGGGGCGGATGCTGCTATTGTCACGCGACATCACCACCTTAGAGCAGGCCGATGCCATGCGCCGCGATTTTGTGGCGAATGTATCGCATGAAATTCGCACGCCACTCACGGTATTTGCCGGTTTCGTGGAAACCTTGCAAACCCTTCAACTGGAAGAAGATGAACGCCTGAATTACCTTGAACTCATGGGCAATCAAGCACGGCGTATGCAAAATCTGGTGGATGATTTGCTGACCCTTTCCCGCCTAGAGGGAAATGCGCCACCACCCTTGCAAGAATGGGTTTCTATGGATATATTGCTATCGCAATGCGAGCAAGAGGCGCGTCAACTGGCGCAGCATTTGGGGAGCAAAAGCACCAATATCATCTTTGAACGCCCTCCGCACTGCGAACTGGCAGGAACGCCATCTGAGCTGTATAGCGCGTTCTCAAACCTCATTAGCAATGCCTTGCGTTACACCCCAGCAGGGCGCGGTATTCGTGTTTATTTGCAAACCCAAAGCGATGGCGGCATGATTTTTGGGGTGCAAGATCAAGGCGTTGGCATTGCCCCTGAACACATCGCCCGCTTGACGGAACGCTTTTACCGCGTGGATCGCAGTCGTTCACGCGACACGGGTGGAACTGGGCTAGGGCTGGCGATTGTGAAGCACGTAGTGCAACGTCATGGTGCGATGCTTTCCATCAACAGCACGCCGGGCAAGGGTTCGACCTTTAGCATTCGTTTTCCTGCACAACGGGTGCGGATCACCCTCTGAATCACACTCTGAAAAAGAGTCGCTACCTATTCCGGTAGCGTTACCGCATTTTTCAATACAAAATCAGCAATCGCTTCAATGTCGGCCAAAGGCAACTGCGGTAAATCCGAATCGGCATGGGGTGTATCGCAAGCGATGCCGATAATGCCGCCCCAAGTCGGGTGCAAGGTAGGCTGTTTTTGCGAAGCACGCCATACTTCCAACTTGGGGAAATCGCCGTGCTTGAAGCCTTCAATCAGTACCAAATCACAGTGTTTCATGCGGGAGATAAGGTAATCTAAATCCGGCTCTGGTGCGCCGCGCAGCTCGTGCATCAATGCCCAGCGTTCATTGCCCAGCAATAAAACCTCTTTGCAACCCGATTCACGCAGCCGCCATGAATCTTTACCCGGTCGATCAATATCCACATTTTTATGGCTGTGTTTGATCAACGAAACCACCAAGCCCCGCGCAGTCAGCACCGGAATAAGGCGTTCTAAAAGGGTTGTTTTACCCATACCGGAATATCCGGCGATACCAAATAATTTCATGGTGAATCGTAATGTTATTGCAGCATAAAGGTACGGTATTCCAGCATATCCAATTCACGCTTCAAAATCCATATACCGATTAGAACCG
>CALMCD010000013.1 GCA_937863075.1 uncultured Rhodoferax sp.
TGGCGAGCGGCGTGATTCCGCAAATCAGCATGATTATGGGCCCCTCGGCGGGCGGTGCAGTGTATTCGCCTGCGATGACCGATTTCATCTTCATGGTGAAAGACAGCTCGTATATGTTCGTGACCGGCCCCGAAGTGGTGAAAACCGTGACGCACGAAGAAGTGACCGCCGAAGAATTGGGTGGCGCGGTAACGCACACCACAAAAAGCGGCGTGGCAGATTTGGCGTTTGAAAACGATGTCGAAGCGTTGTTGATGCTGCGCCGTCTCTACAACTACCTGCCCCTGTCCAACCGCGAAAAAGCGCCTGTGCGCCAAAGCGGTGACCCCATCGACCGCATGGAAAAGAGCTTGGATACCCTCGTTCCTGAGAATCCCAACAAGCCTTACGACATGAAAGAACTCATCCTCAAAACCGTGGATGACGGTGATTTCTTTGAACTGCAACCCGAATACGCGAAAAATATCCTGATCGGTTTCGCGCGGATGGACGGGCAAACCGTCGGTATCGTGGCGAACCAGCCGCTGGTGCTGGCGGGTTGCTTGGATATTAAATCCTCCATCAAAGCCGCGCGTTTTGTGCGTTTCTGCGATGCGTTCAACATCCCCGTGGTGACGTTTGTGGATGTTCCCGGTTTCATGCCCGGTACATCGCAAGAATACGGTGGCATTATCAAACACGGCGCGAAATTGCTGTACGCATACGCCGAATGCACCGTGCCCAAAATCACCGTGATTACCCGCAAAGCCTACGGCGGCGCGTATGACGTGATGGCCTCGAAACACTTGCGCGGCGACGTGAACTTTGCATGGCCGAACGCCGAAATCGCCGTGATGGGCGCAAAAGGCGCGGTGGAAATTATTTTCCGCGAAGACAAAGGCGACCCCGCCAAACTCGCCGCCAAAGAAGCCGAATACAAAGCCCGTTTTGCCAACCCGTTCGTGGCGGGCGCACGCGGCTTTATCGACGACGTGATTTTGCCTTCCGAAACCCGTAAGCGCATTTGCCGCAGCTTGGTCATGTTGAAAGACAAGAAGTTGGAAAATCCTTGGCGCAAACACGGCAACATTCCGTTGTAATTAACTAAATATATTAGTTGAGTAGGTAGTAGCCATGAACTCTTTAATTGGACTTCAAGTAACATCCTTGGATACATTTAAAGGAATAGTTCATGGTGAAATAATTGCAGAATATATTAGCAATAAGTTGCAGCCAGTTAAAATAGATGATAAATTTTTTAATTCATTTAATCATCCAAATTATTTTTTGGTAAAATTT
>CALMCD010000014.1 GCA_937863075.1 uncultured Rhodoferax sp.
AAAATCGCCATCGAACAAGCGCTGCAAGCCAGCCAAGGCAATATCTCGCAAGCCGCACGCACTTTGGGCATTAGTCGGCAGACTTTGTACCGCAAAATTCTGCCACAATCGCCGCGTTGAGGTTGACGTTTACGTCAATTAAAACAGCACTAAAACCAACCCCAAAACCACCCCGTCAGGCTACGCCTGCCACCCCTCCTTGGCAAGGAGGGGAGTTTTGCCGCAACTACTCTCCCCCTGCCAAGGGGGAGTACCCCGCGAGGGGGGAGGGGGTTAAGGGATTCGGGGTTAACAACTTTTTTCAGGAGATTTTTTCATGTCCCATCCATCCGATCCGATTGTTATCGTCAGCGCTGCCCGCACGCCTATGGGCAGCTTTCAAAGCGATTTTGCCTCCCTCGCCGCGCACGATTTGGGCGGTGTAGCGATTAAAGCCGCCGTCGAACGCGCGGGCATCAGCCCCGAGCTGGTCACCGAAGTGATTTTCGGCAACTGTTTAATGGCGGGTCAAGGGCAAGCGCCTGCGCGTCAAGCGGCGTTCAAAGGCGGTTTGCCCAAAAGCGCGGGCGCGGTCACGCTCTCGAAAATGTGCGGATCAGGAATGCGTGCCGCCATGTTTGCGCACGATATGCTGATCGCCGGATCGCACGATGTGTTGATTGCAGGCGGCATGGAAAGCATGACCAACGCGCCGTATTTGTTGCCCAAAGCACGCGGCGGCTACCGCATTGGACACGACCGCATTTTTGACCACATGATGTTGGACGGTTTGGAAGACGCTTACGAAGCCGGTCGCTCGATGGGAACGTTTGGCGAAGACTGCGCCGCCAAATACCACTTTACCCGTGAAGAACAAGACAACTTCGCTACAGCCAGCGTCCAGCGTGCGCAGGCAGCTATCAAAAGCGGAGCATTCGCTACCGAAATCGCGCCCGTTACCGTGAAAACCCGCGCGGGTGAAAGCGTGGTGAGCATGGATGAAGGCCCGAACAAAATCAAGCTCGAAAAAATCCCCACGCTGCGCCCCGCGTTCAAAAAAGACGGCACGATTACCGCCGCCAGCAGCTCCAGCATCAACGATGGCGCGGCGGCTATGGTGCTGATGCGTGCCTCCACCGCCGCTAAATTGGGCTGCAAACCGCTGGCAAAAATCGTATCGCACGCCACGCACGCGCAAGAACCCGAATGGTTCGCCACCGCTCCGGTCGGCGCTTCGGAAAAAGCGTTGGCAAAAGCGGGCTGGTCGGTGGGCGATGTCGATTTGTGGGAAATCAACGAGGCTTTTGCCGTCGTGCCGATGGCGTTGATGAAAGAAATGAACGTACCACACGAAAAAGTCAACGTAAACGGCGGCGCGTGCGCTTTGGGTCACCCGATTGGCGCATCGGGCGCACGCATCATGGTGACGCTGATTCACGCCCTGCAAGCACGCGGCTTGAAAAAAGGACTCGCTACCCTGTGCATCGGCGGCGGTGAAGCTACGGCGGTGACGGTGGAATTGGTTTGATTTT
>CALMCD010000015.1 GCA_937863075.1 uncultured Rhodoferax sp.
GTGTGCAACGGCTGGGCTTGTTGGACGGCTTTGTTGAATAGGTGGTGGAGGAAATTTGTGGAGCGCATGGTTGGGTAGAGGCGTTTTGGAGTATTATGGGGTTCGTGGCTATGTAGGAGAATTTCAATGAGATTTTTCTATATCGTTTTTGATAGATACCTCTAATAATTACAAATGAATAAATTATCTCTATTTATATTGACTATTATTGTAACACTCTCTGGCTGCGCAAGTATTGTTCGTGACACGAATAGAGGGCATTCTTCTATAATGAATAATTTGAGTGTTGGAATGACAAAACAGGAAGCTCTTTCTATTTTAGGAAGACCTGCCAGCACTGCTGCACCTAATAAAAATATGGAAGTTCTTCGTTTTAATCTTAATAAAAATTGGGGAAGTGTTGATAAAAAATCAGAAGAAGAATATTTTGTAAAAATTTTTAATGGCAAAGTTTCTTCTTATGGAAAAGTAGGCGACTTTGATTCTACAAAAGACCCAACCCTTAATTTGAACATTAGAAATAGATAAACTAAGGCTAGATTTCCGTGATCCACCCCCTAAAAACTATCATTTCCATAGTACTAACCGCACTATCCACAAGCGCTAGCGCCCAGTTCGATAGAAAAGTAGGGATTAAAAGGGCAATTTAGGCAACAGCCTGTTGCCCAATTTCACTCCCTAAACACCACCGGTCTCGGGATCGTATTCGCGCAAGGGGCTTCTTGCGGTAGGGCGTGGTCGGTGTCGGCTTGAATAAAGCGCTGCACCGCATCGCGCACGCAGCCTATTCCCATTACGCCATGTCCCGCCTCCGGCACGATGATGTGTTGCGCCTTCGCGCCCAGCGCTTTTTGGATGCGTTCACCATGACGTGGCGGGGTTACGGGGTCAGCGCCACCGCTTAAAAGCAGCACGGGCGATTGCGTGGCGGGTAGCATTTGGGCAAAATTGGTAATCGCTTTACCTTCACGCAGCCATAAACCGCTTTCAATTTGGTGAACCAACACGCTGCGACTCCAACCGTGAGCATGGGCGAACTGGGCGTAATACAAGGCTTCATCGTGCCGCTTGCACTTGGCAAGAATGGCGAGATTGTGACCCCAAGGGATAGATAGGACAATTTGCGAAACAGGCTGTTGCACAATTTCAGACTGTCGCCAAAAAAGATGCCATTGCCGCATCAATTCCAGATTACGGCGTGAAAATCCTTTGACTTCAGGAAAATCATTCATCAAATCCGTACTGAGTTGATTCAAAAAACCGCTACCCCATGCGAATTGTTTTTGCTTTTCGACTATATCAGCACCCAATTCCCAATAAAACTGAAGCATGGCCGTATTCACGGTAACCGCTGCTTTCGCTCCATCCCCATCTATCACCCCCTAAAAAAATGGTGGGATTGTCTCCCCTCACCCCAACAACCGCGCCAACGATACCAACGCTAAAAACACCATCCAAACCACTACCGTGCGCCATACCAAGCTGGCTATCGAACGCAAATGCGTGAGTTGGGGTAGAGGGGCGTTGTGCGAGCCGCTAATGGGTTCGAGTTGGATATGGATGGCTCCGGCGGTGGCGGCTAGCACGATGCCATCGTTATCGCGCGGGGATTGGATGCCGTGCAAACGCCATAAATCGACCGCTTCTTCAAAACTTCCGGCAAACGCAAAACCCAAAGCGGTCAGCCGTACCGGAACCCAATCCATTGCATACCAAGCCGATTGGGTGATGGATTGCAATGCCGCGCTCATGGGCGTACTCAACGGGGAAAGAGGACGGGTGGCGTAGCGCATGAAATACTCGCTGAGTCGGTACAACACCGCGCCCGCAGGCCCCAAACCCAGCATCGCCAGTACCGAATACCAAGCCAGTACGCCGAAGATATGCCGATGTGCATCCAGCACCGAATGGGCAATCACCACACCCAGCATTTTGTTGGATGGCAGGCTATCGGGTTCAACGCGCATCCACGCGGCTAACTTTTGGCGAGCCGTTTCTTCATCAGCGGCGAGGAGGGCATCACGCACATCCGTGAAATGGTGGCTAAATTGGCGAAAACCGAGGGTGACGTAAAGAATCACGATACTCCAAACCATTGCCACCAGCCAACCCATGCTCCACACCAGCAACCAGTGTATGGCTCCGGTGAGCAGCGTTGGCAGCAGCACCGCGCTTAACCATGCCAGCCAAGCGTGTTCTGGCTTGCCCGTGTCCGCACTGCGTACTACCCAGCGCACCCCATTGCGTATCCATTGGTGAATCGCGTTCGTTTCTCCCAATGGGCGTGCCTGCTCAATCAGCAGGGCTAATAAGACGGATAAAAAGCTCATAAGCCCAAATATACGTCCAAATCCACACTCAAAAACCGATAGAAGTTGCGCAACATTCCTGCCGTTGCACCCCAGATGTAACGTTCGGTTTGTTGAAGGGGATCGTAATAGGGCATGGAAAGCCATTCGCGCTGCTTGCCGTCCCATAGCGTGGTGTGGCGGCGGTGGTGGGCGGGGTTCATGAGGAAATCAAGCGGCACTTCAAACACATCCGCCACCTCGTGCGGGTTGGGCGTGACATGGTATTGTTCCGCCACCAGCGCGACCACAGGCGTGACGATAAAAGCGCTGCCCGTCACGTAAATCGGCAAACTCCCGATCACGGTGATATGGTTGGCGTGGAGTCCGATTTCTTCCTCAGCTTCCCGCAGGGCGGCATGAATGGGACTGGCATCTTCGGGGTCGATTTTTCCACCCGGGAAAGAAATTTGACCCGAATGGCTGGAGAGGTTGCGGCTGCGCTCGGTCAGCAGCACTTGCAAGCCCTGCGCACGCACCACCAGCGGAATCAACACGGCGGCTTCGGCGGGGGCGCGGTTGGTAAAACGGGGTTCGCCGTGAATTTCGGGTTTCCAATCGGCAAGCGGCTGGGCGAAACGCTGCGTGAGGGCGGATGCTTGCAGCACGCTGGCGGGAATGGCGGGTAAATGCGCATCCACGCTGGAAACGGGTACGCTGCGCGGGTCGAAAAAAGTGGTGGACATCAAAAATTCCCATAAAAAAACCGCCCAGACTTGCGTCGGGCGGTTTCGTTTTTGCGTTTTTGGCCGGAATCGGACGAAACGAGCGAAAAATTATGCGGATTTTTTCGCAGGCAATTTTTCTTTAATACGCGCCGATTTACCGCTACGATCACGCAAATAGTACAACTTGGCGCGGCGAACATCACCACGGCGTTTGACTTCAATGCTAGCAATCAGGGGGCTGTATGTTTGGAATGTACGTTCAACGCCTTCACCGCTGGAGATTTTGCGAACGATAAAACCGCTGTTCAAACCACGGTTACGTTTAGCGATAACCACGCCTTCGTAAGCCTGTACACGCTTGCGAGTACCTTCAACTACATTCACATTCACCACAACGGTATCGCCGGGAGCGAATTCGGGGATTTTGCGACCAAGGCGAGCAATTTCTTCTTGCTCAAGAGTTTGGATCAAATTCATGATTTTCCTTTTGCGATCATGTACGCGCTTCAACGAACAAAAAACCAACACAAAAAAGCCGCACAGAGGATCAAGTTAGCCCTCCATTATATGCAATAAATCGGGGCGGTATTGGGCGGTAATGCGTTGGCTTTCTTCTTTGCGCCAGCGGGCGATGTGGGCGTGGTTGCCAGAGAGCAGCACATCCGGCACACGCTGCCCATTCCAGACTTCGGGGCGGGTGTAATGCGGGCAATCCAACAAGCCATCCAGAGCCGGATTAAAACTATCCATTTGATGCCCTTGCGGGTTGGATAGCACGCCCACTTGCAAGCGCGTAATGGCATCGAGCAAGGCCATCGCTGCAATTTCGCCACCGGACAGGACAAAATCACCGAGGCTGATTTGGGCATCGACATGGGTATCAATAAACCGTTGGTCGATGCCCTCGTAGCGTCCGCACAGCAAAATCGCACCCGTAGCATCGGGTTCTGCCATGCGTTGCACCAAATTGTGGTGGATGCGTTCGCCAATCGGGGAAAACAAAATCAATGGGGCTGCATCCGAATCCCCGCGCTGGCTGCGGATGTGCGCTAGTGTGCGTTCCAGCGGTTCGGGCATCATCACCATGCCGGGGCCGCCACCAAAAGGGCGATCATCGACACGGCGGTAATTACCCTCGGCAAAATCGCGCGGGTTGGTGCAATGCACTTCCACTTGTTTCGATTCAAACGCGCGGCGGGTAATGCCTACGGTCAGAAACGGTACAAACAGTTCGGGGAATAAGGTGATTACGTCAAAGCGCATGGGCTTTTGAATAATCGGGATCAGTAATCCAGATGCCAATCGGCAAGGATACGTTTGGCGGGTAGATCGACATTGTCGATGTAAGCGGAAACAAAGGGAATCATGCGTTCGCACGCCTTGGTTTTTCCGTCTTCGGTTTGCTCGTAGGTCAAAACCAATACCGTTTGCGGGCCAGTCGAAAGCAGTTCTTTGACTACACCCAAGTGTTCACCTTCACGGTTTACCACAGTGAGGCCGATTAAATCGACCCAATAGTATTCATCTTCGCCCGCAGTCGGGAAACTGGAGCGGGACACGAAAATACGTGCGCCCTTTAAGGATTCGGCAACCGAACGGTCTTCCACGTCATGCACTTGGGCGACCACCGAACCGGAATGCTGTTTGGCTTCTTTGATACGCAAGCGTACCGTACCCGTGAAAGGAGACGCGCCCCGTTCAGAAGGCTGTAAAAACCAACGCCGAGAAGAAAAAAGTGCCTCGGGTGAGGCACTGTAAGGCAATACCTTGACCCAGCCTTTAACACCCCACGCACCTACAATGCGACCAATTTCAATGGCATCGCTGGGGAGTTCGGCTGGTTCTAGCATGATTAGGCTACCAACTTAGCGGCAGCTTGCTTAATGAGACGTTCCACCACGGGGGACGCTTGTGCGCCAACGCCTTGCCAGTAAGTCAGGCGATCTTGAGCGATACGCAGACCTTCTTCAGCGCCGCGAGCAACGGGGTTGTAAAAACCCAAACGCTCAATGAAACGACCGTCACGGCGTTCACGTTTGTCAGCTACAACAATGTTAAAAAATGGGCGTGCCTTTGCACCGCCGCGAGCAAGTCGAATAACAACCATAATTTATCCTAGGGATGGGAGAAAATTCAAGGTTGAGACACGCAACTGACCACCTGACCAGCGACACCCTGAATAGCCCTCCATTATAACCTTTTATCACCTTTGTGAAAGCCCACCATGCCATTGATTCGCCCCAGCACCCCCGAAGATATTCCAGCCATCACCGCGATTTACGCCCATCACGTTTTGCACGGTACTGGCACGTTTGAAACCACCCCCCCGACCGAAGCCGAAATGAGCGCCCGCCGTGCCGATGTACTCTCCAAAGGCTTGCCGTATTTGGTGATTGAAGATACATCAGATGCCGAAAGTGCCAATCTGCTAGGGTTTGCTTACTGCAACTGGTTCAAACCGCGTCCGGCCTACCGTTTTTCTGCCGAAGATTCGATTTATCTGGCTCCCGATGTCGGTGGGCGGGGTTTGGGGCGATTTTTGCTCGCTGAATTGATGACCCAGTCCGAACGGGCTGGGGTTCGCCGACTGATTGCGGTGATTGGCGATTCTGAAAACCACGGCTCCATCGGCGTTCACCGCGCTTGTGGCTTTGCGCCAGTCGGCGTTTTATCGGCGTGCGGTTGGAAATTCAACCGCTGGTTGGATGTGGTGTTGATGGAAAAAGCACTGGGCTTTGGTAGCACCACACCCCCAACTGCCTCTTAAAACTCTCCCTTAAAAGAAGAGCGCATCCGCCCACGCTTTACCCGCTGCATCTTTGGCGGATAGTTTGGGGGCTTCGGCGAGTTGCGGCCATTCAATGTTCAAAAACGGGTCATTCCACGCAATGCACTGTTCATGCTGGGGCGCGTAGTAATCGGTGGTTTTGTAGAGAAATTCGGCGGATTCGGATAGCACCACAAAGCCATGCGCAAATCCGGCGGGAACCCAAAACTGCGCTTTATTTTGTGCCGACAGCGTTGCACCCACCCATTGCCCAAAAGTGGGCGATGAACGGCGCAAATCGACCGCCACATCAAACACCTCGCCCGACACCACGCGCACCAGTTTGCCTTGCGGTTGCTGAATTTGGTAGTGCAAACCACGCAATACGCCGTGCGCGGAGCGGGAATGGTTATCCTGCACAAAATGGGTGCTTACGCCAGTGGCTTCTTCAAAGGCGCGTTGGTTGAAACTCTCGAAGAAAAAGCCTCGGTCATCGCCGAACACGCGCGGCTCAATCAGCATCACATCGGGGATACGGGTACGGGTTACTTTCATTTTTTGCCTTCTTTCAACAAACCGGAGAGGTATTGACCATAGCCATTTTTCGACAACGGTTGCGCCAAACGCAGCAATTGTTCGCTGTCGATAAAGTTGCTACGCCATGCGATTTCTTCCAAACAGGCGATTTTTAATCCTTGGCGGCGTTCCAAAGTAGCAATAAATTGTCCAGCCTCCAACAGGCTATCGTGCGTACCCGTATCCAACCACGCATAACCACGTTTCATAATTTGGACGTTGAGGTTATCTTGCTCCAAATACGCTTGGTTTACGGCGGTAATTTCCAGTTCACCGCGTGCGCTGGGCTTGACCGATTTGGCAATATCCACCACTTGGTTATCGTAAAAATACAGTCCGGTAACGGCAAAATGGCTTTGCGGATTTTTCGGCTTTTCTTCGATACTGCACGCTTTACCGGCATCGTCAAACGCCACCACGCCGTAGCGTTCGGGGTCGTGAACGTGGTAGGCGAACACGGTCGCGCCCTTGGGTTGGGTATCGGCGTTGTGCAGCAAAATCTGCAAATCGTGTCCGTAGAAAATGTTATCGCCCAGCACCAAGGCGCTGTCGCGGTTGCCGATAAATTCTTCACCAATTAAAAATGCTTGCGCTAAACCATCGGGGCTGGGTTGCACGGCGTATTGCAGATTGATACCCCATTGGCTGCCATCGCCCAATAATTGGGAAAAGCGCGGCGTATCCTGCGGCGTGCTAATAATCAAAATATCCCGAATACCCGCCAGCATCAGCGTGCTGAGGGGGTAGTAAATCATGGGTTTATCGTAAACGGGTAAAAGCTGTTTACTAATCGCCAACGTAGCGGGATGCAGGCGCGTGCCGGAACCGCCTGCCAGAATAATCCCTCGGCGCGAGGTGGAGTGTTTAATCATAAATGGATGTAATCTCTTATTTATGCAATTTTTATTTATGCAATTTCTTTCAGCATACGCGCAACGCCCACTTGCCAATCGGGTAGCGTAAGGCCAAAGGTCGTTTGTAGTTTGGACGTATCCAAGCGGGAATTATGCGGCCGCTTGGCGGGTGTGGGAAAGGCGGTTGTGGGAACGGGGCGCAGTTCTTTGACGATCTTGTTTTCCTTATGCGATACCACAAAATTCGCATAATCAAACCATGTGGTTTCACCGCTGGCGACGAGGTGGTAAATACCCGCTTTGGCATCGCCCTCCTTATCAGTGCAACCGTTGGGTAATACGCTACGAATGGCGTGCGCGGTTACATCGGCGAGCAATTCGGCTCCGGTGGGCGCACCGAATTGGTCGTTAATCACCTGCATCAATTCGCGTTCGCCCGCCAAGCGCAGCATGGTTTTGGCAAAGTTTCCACCCCGCGCGGCGTACACCCAACTGGTGCGAAAAATCAAATGCCGTTGGCAGCGTTCAGCCAGCAAACGCTCGCCTTCGAGCTTGGTTTGCCCGTAGGTGTTGAGCGGATTCGGAATATCGTCTTCTTTCCACGGCTGGGTTCCGCTGCCGTTGAAGACGTAATCGGTGCTGTAATGCACCAGCCACGCGCCCAAACGCTGTGCTTCTTCTGCCAGCACGCCGACGGCGGTGGCGTTGATGGCGCGTGCTACATCGGGTTCGCTTTCGGCTTTATCGACCGCCGTATGAGCCGCCGCATTCACAATCACATGAGGCGCGATGGTGCGTACCGCTTCGGCAAGGGCTTCGGGTTGCGTTAAATCCAAATTGCGGTCAAACGCGACCACTTCGCCCAACGGCGCGAGGCTGCGTTGCAATTCCCAACCGACTTGGCCTTCACAGCCGAGGAGCAGAATTTTTAATTTGTTCATGCTGCATCGCCTCCAGCATTGTTTCCATACTGCGTCGCTACCCAGTCACGGTACGCGCCGCTTTGCACGTTGGCGACCCATTCTTGGTTCGATAAATACCAGCTCACGGTTTTGGCGATGCCGGTTTCAAACGATTCGGCGGGTTTCCAACCGAGTTCGCTTTCAATCTTGCGTGCATCAATGGCGTAACGGCGGTCGTGACCCGGACGATCCGCCACAAACGTGATTTGGTTGGCATACGGTTTGCCATCGGCACGCGGTTGCAACACGTCCAGCAAGCCGCAGATGGTGCGCACGATGTCGATATTGGCTTTCTCGTTCCAGCCGCCTACGTTGTAGGTTTCGCCCAATTTGCCTTCTGCCAACACGCGCCGAATCGCGCTGCAATGGTCTTTCACGTAGAGCCAATCCCGAATTTGCTGGCCATCGCCATACACGGGCAGATTTTTACCTGCCAGCGCGTTCACAATCACCAGCGGAATCAATTTTTCAGGAAAATGATAGGGGCCGTAGTTATTGGAACAATTCGTGGTCAGCACGGGCAGCCCGTAGGTGTGATGCCAAGCGCGTACCAAGTGGTCGCTGGCGGCTTTGCTGGCGCTGTAGGGGCTATTGGGTTCGTAGCGGTTTTCTTCGGTGAAGGCGGGGTCTTCTTTTTTCAATGAACCATATACTTCATCGGTCGAAACGTGCAGGAAGCGAAAAGCGGTTTTTTCCGCTTCGGGCAACGCCATCCAGTAGGCTCGCACCGTTTCTAACAGATTGAACGTGCCAACGATATTGCTTTGAATAAACTCGCTGGGGCCGTGAATGGAACGATCCACATGCGATTCGGCGGCAAAATTCACCACCGCCCGCACGGAATGGCGACGCAGCAAATCCGCGACCAAGGCACTATCCCCAATATCACCCTTGACGAAGATATGACGGGGGTTTCCGTCTAAACTTTGAAGATTTTGCAGATTGCCTGCGTAGCTGAGTTTGTCGAGATTGATAACCGTTTCATCGGATAAATCGGGTTGTTGATTGGATGCCAGCCAGTCCAGCACGAAGTTAGAGCCAATGAATCCGGCTCCGCCAGTTACAAGAATAGTCATCAGAAATTAAAAATAAAATTAAACCTACTCGGATTTTCGCACCGTTCATGTTCATTCCATCATCTACTTTTCCCACGCCCCCGATTGCCCCCCCGAAGACGCACCCAACGCCTGCACT
>CALMCD010000016.1 GCA_937863075.1 uncultured Rhodoferax sp.
TCTGCCGCTGCGTGCGGCTTGGCGGCTTCAATCAGTTCGTTGGACAACTTCAATGCAACTGCCATATTTTTCTCCTCAAAATGGGTTGTATTTTGCACTATTCGATTCAATGTGAATGATAATGTATGTCGCACCACAAGCTACTAATTTCATAGCACTATACGCATATTCCATGAGCGCTACCAATGAATCAACCCCTTTTGACCATCCCACCGATTTGGCGCTTATCTTGCTGGTGATTGTGTTGTGGGGGGTGAATTTTGCGGTGATTAAAGTGGGGGTGACTGATATACCGCCGTTTTTACTGGGTGCATTGCGCTTTATGCTGGCGGCGTTTCCGGCGCTTTTGTTTTTCCGCCGCCCCAAAGTGCCGCTGCGTTTGTATCTGCTCTACGGTATGACCATTTCCGTGGGGCAGTTTGCATTTTTGTTTACCGCGATTCGGGTTGGGATGCCATCCGGTTTGGCCTCGTTGATTCTGCAATCGCAATCATTTTTTACGCTCTTTTTCGCTGCACTATGGCTGAAAGAACGCTGGCACGCGCACCAATTGATGGGCCTGATTTTGGCAGGATTAGGGCTGGTTTTGATTGGTAGTGCGCACGGTGCGTCGATGCCGTTGTTGGGTTTTTTGCTGACGGTCGCGGCGGCTTCAATGTGGGCGTGCGGCAATATCATCACGCGCACCATCAGCCGTTACGCGCCATTTAACCAATTTGCTTTCGTAGTGTGGGCAAGTGCCGTGCCGCCGATTCCGTTTTTGCTGCTTTCGTTCATGTTCGAGGGAACGGATGCCATCACCACCGCATTGCACCACATCAACGGGCAGTCTTTTGCCGCGATTGCCTACCTTGCATGGGTGGCAACTTTGCTCGGCTACGGGCTGTGGACGCGCTTTTTAGGACGCTACCCCGCCAATCGCATAGCGCCTTTTTCGATGCTCGTGCCGCTGGTCGGGTTGACCACGGGTTGGCTGGTGTTTGACGAAGCACTCCAACCCATTCACTTCGCAGGCGGTGCATTGTTGATGCTGGGCTTGCTGGTGAATGTGTTTGGCGCAAGATGGGGGCGGGGTTAATTCCCTATTAAGTTGCTATTTCCCCACCAGTTGATTCAGCTTATCGGCTTCAAAATTGCTGCTA
>CALMCD010000017.1 GCA_937863075.1 uncultured Rhodoferax sp.
CTAATTGTCCCCGCCTTCCACCCGAACCCACAACCCCCCCAGTTTTTGGGAGCGTTGCACCTGCACTTCCATCTGGTGAATGCGGGCGATGCGCTGCACAATCGACCAACCCAAGCCGCTACCCGATTCGGCATTGCCCAGCACGCGAAAAAAGCGTTCGCCCAACCGCGCTAAATCGGCATCGGAAAGACCCGCACCCGAATCTTCCACTTCCAACGCCACACGATTCCCGCTGCACACCACGCGCACCCGAATTTCGGCCGATGGCGGGCTGTAGCGAATGGCGTTATCCAGCAAATTCCGAATCAGCACGCCCAGCAACACGGCGTTACCCCGCACGGGGCAGGGTTGCTCGGCTTCTAATTCCAGCGTTTGGTTTTTGGCGATGGCTTTGGGCGCGAGTCCTGCCGCAACTTCTTGCGCCAACTGGCTCCAATCCACCACGGCGGTGGACAATTCGCCCGATGCCTCCAAGCGCGACAGCGTGAGTAATTGATCCATCAAATGCGCGGCACGGTCGCAGCCTTCTAGCACTTGTGCCAGCGCGTGTTGCCGTTCGGTGATATGGGTTGCGCCCATCGCCACCTGCACTTGGGTACGAATGGCGGCAATCGGCGTGCGCAGCTCGTGCGAGGCATCGGCGGTAAAGCGGCGTTCGGTTTCAATCAGGCGGGCAATGCGTAGTAATAAAGCATTGAGCGATTGCACCATTGGGTTTATTTCGCTGGGAATGCCCTCTAATGGCAGGGGTTCTAGTGCGTCGGGTTTGCGTTGGGTGAGTTCGGTTCCCAGTTGCCGAATCGGTTGAATACTGCGGTGAATCACCCACCAAATCGCCAATGCCAACAGCGGCAAAGTTCCCCCGACCGGCAACAAAATACTACGCAACACCGCCCACAAAATATCGGAACGGGAGGATACCGATTCGCCCACAAAAATTTTGACACCCTCCTCGCGCCCCTGTGTGGCAAATACCCGCCAGTTGCTTTTATCGCCTTTTTTGTTGTTGATCTCGACGGTAGAAAATCCGGGCTTGAATACCGCCACCATCGGCGTATGGGGGGCGTTGGCGGAATGCAGGCGCAGTTCACCGTGGTGAAAAACCTGAAAAGCCACTTTGGGCGCGTAGCGGTGCAGGGAAGGGGCATCGACCCCTTCGGGTGATTCTTCATGTTCCTCATCTTGCTGCATCACCAGCATGGCGGCGGATTGGGCGAGGTGGGCATCTAACAATTCATCCAGCTCGTGGCGCACATCCAGCCAAGTGAGGAGCGTCGTCAGCAGCCACGCACACACCAGCGTCCCCAGCACCAGTGCCAGTAGTTTGCGTTGTAGCGAATGGGATTTTTTCATTATGTTTACATCATGATTTCAGCATATACCCCACGCCGCGCACGGTGTGAATCAATGGGCTGCCCAGCTTGCGGCGCAGGTTGTGGATGTGGACTTCAATCGCATTGCTTTCCACCTCCTGCCCCCAGCTATAGAGCTGTTGTTCGAGCTGGCTGCGGGTTAAAACGCGGTCGGCACTCAGCATAAAGGCTTGCAGTAAATCAAATTCGCGGGTGGATAGTGTGACGGCAACCCCCGAACGCTTCACCGTGCGCGAAGCCGGTATTAGCACCACATCTTGTGCCGTGAAATGCTCTTGCACCTGCCCGTGCGCACGGCGTACCAAGGCACGCAGGCGGGCGGCGAGTTCGTTCAAATCAATGGGTTTGACCACGTAATCATCCGCCCCCAAATCCAACCCTTGAATGCGATCCGGAACGGCATCCCGTGCTGTCAACACCAGCACCGGAGTCATCACCCGTGCTTGGCGAATATGTGCCAGCACTTCCAACCCCGTTTGCAGCGGTAGGCCAATATCCAGCACCGCCGCACTGTATTCTTGGGTACGGAGTTCGCGCTCGGCGGCATTGCCATCGCGCACCCAGTCCACCAAAAAACCCAGTTGACGCAAGCCTGTGCGTAGACCATCGCCCAACAAATTATCATCTTCCGCCAGCAAAATCCGCATAGCAAATCCTTATAAAAAACCGCTCTTATTCAAGTAGGATATATGTTAATAGCTATTATTTTAGTAGCATCATCGTTTTCGCTTACTTTCGTTTACTTTTGTTTACTATCAGCGAATCATAAAGTGGATACTGCACCATGAAATTGCCCCAGCTCGATTCCTCCGAAGACACCCCTTACACCGCTGCCGAACGTGCTGCCGCCGCCTCGCGCAGTACGTGGGTGAGCGTGGTGGTGAATGTGTTGCTCACCGTTTTACAAATCACGGTGGGGATATTCGCTAAATCGCAGGCCTTGATTGCGGATGGCATTCACTCGCTTTCTGATTTGGTTGCTGATTTTGTGGTGCTAGTCGCTAACCACTTCAGCCAAAAAGATGCGGATGACGATCACCCCTACGGGCATCACCGCTACGAAACGGCGGCCTCCTTGGTGCTGGGGCTGCTGCTGCTGTTGGTCGGATTGGGGATGTTGTGGTCGGCGGCGCATAAACTGGAATCGCCGGAATTGATCCCCGAAGTGCATAGTATGGCGCTGTGGGTGGCGTTGGCGGCGTTGGTGGCGAAGGAGATGCTTTTTCGCTACATGCTGGCGGTGGCCACGCGCGTGAAGTCCAGTATGCTGGTGGCGAATGCGTGGCACGCCCGTTCGGACGCGGCATCGTCTTTGGTGGTGGGGCTGGGCATTATGGGGAATTTGCTGGGCTATCCGCTGCTCGATCCGATCGCGGCTTTGATTGTGGGCTTTATGGTCGGCAAAATGGGCTGGACGTTTGCATGGGACGCGATGCACGATTTGATGGATCGCGGGATCGATGAATCAGAAATCCAAGCGATCCGGCAAACCCTGCTGGAAACCGAAGGGGTGAGCGGCGTTCACAACATCCGCACCCGCAAAATGGGCGACTTGATTGTGATGGATGCCCATATCGAAGTCGAAGCAACGCTCACGGTAGAGCAGGGTCATCACATTGCAGTGCTGGCGCGTGAACGGGTGCTGCTGAATCACCGCGTGCTAGACCTGATGACCCATATTGACCCGTGGAAGCGTCCCGACCACGACCATGACCCCGTGAACATTATTCCAACCCCCTGATAACCTCATGCAACCGCTACGCCCACAATCCCCCTACTGGTCGCATTGGACGACCGACGATTTCGCCCAACGCCGTGCCGATGGAACGATTCAACACACCATCGCGGTGTTGCCCGTGGCGGCGATAGAGCAGCATGGCCCCCATCTGCCCGTGTGCGTGGATACCGCGATTGGTGAAGCCGTCATCACCGCTGCATTGCCCCACTTGAAGCGCTTGGGCGATGTTCCCGCGCTGTTTTTACCGATGCAAGCCATAGGCTTCAGCCCCGAACACACGGCGTTTGCGGGAACGCTTTCGCTCAAGGCGGAAACCGTGTTGCGTTTGTGGATGGACATCGGCGAAAGCGTGGCAGCGACGGGCATTCAAAAGCTGCTGATTTTCAATGCGCACGGCGGGCAGGTCGGCATGGCGGACATCGTGGCGCGGGATTTACGGGCGCGGTTTGGGATGCTGGTTTTCCGGTGCAACTGGTTTGATTTGCCGATAGGGTCAGCCGCCGATTTTTGCAGCGCACACGAGCAGCGCTTTGGCATCCACGCCGGAGAAATCGAAACGTCCATGATGCTGGCGATTGCCCCTGAACGGGTGCGGATGGAGCGGGCGCAGGCCTTCCATTCCACCTCCGAAGACCGTGCCGCGTCCTACCCAATTTTGGGAAATGGCAAAAGTGCCAAATTCGGCTGGATGATGCAGGATTACAACCCCGCCGGAGCGGTCGGCAATGCCGCCGCCGCCACCGCTGAAAAAGGGCGTGCGATCATCGAAGCGTCGGGTCAAGCGTTGGCGCAGTTGTTGGCGGAATTGCATTCCCTCTCCGTAGCCCCTTCCACACTATCCGATAATCCCACTCCATGAACCCGAACCTATCCATCCTCCAAGCGTACCCGTTTGAACGGCTGCGCCAACTCTTTTCGACCGTTACGCCCAACCCCGCGTACCGCCCTATTAGTTTGGGCATTGGCGAACCCCGCCACGCCACGCCGGAGTTGATTAAAACGGCGTATTGCAATGCCATTCAGGGGATTGGTGATTCCTCTGGTGGTTTGGCATCGTATCCGGCAACGGCGGGAACGCCTGCGCTGCGCCAATCCATGCAGCGTTGGTTGCACAAACGCTACGGGCTGGAGCTGGATGAAAAAACGCAGATTTTGCCCGTCAATGGCTCGCGCGAAGCCTTGTTTGCACTGGCGCAAACCGTGGTTCACCCCGCCAAACCATCCACCAAAACGCCCACCGAAGCCCCGCTGGTGGTTTGCCCGAATCCGTTTTACCAAATCTACGAAGGTGCGGCACTGTTGGCCGGAGCGTTGCCGTATTTCGTTCCGTCCGACCCTTCGCGTAATTTTGCGCAAGATTGGGATAGCGTCCCCGATAGCGTCTGGTCGCGCACGCAGTTGCTGTACGTGTGTTCACCGGGCAACCCGACGGGCGCGGTGATGCCTTTATCGGAATGGCAAAAGCTCTTTGAATTAAGCGATCGCTTCGGTTTTGTGATTGCGTCCGATGAGTGCTACAGCGAAATTTATTTCCGCGACGAGCCTCCACTCGGTGGGCTGCAAGCGGCGGCGGCATTGGGGCGGACGGATTTCAAAAACCTGTTGATTCTCACCAGCCTTTCCAAACGCAGCAACGTCCCCGGAATGCGCAGCGGCTTCGTAGCGGGCGATGCCAAAATCGTGCAGCAATTTTTGCTGTACCGGACGTACCACGGCAGTGCCATGAGTCCGGTAGTGCAAACCGCCAGCATCGCGGCGTGGGACGATGAAATCCATGTCGAAGACAACCGCGCCCAATACCGCGCCAAGTTCGCGCAGGTGACACCGATGTTCTCAGGCGTATTGGATGTCGCGTTGCCCGATGCCGGTTTTTACCTGTGGGCGGGCGTGCAGGGCAGCGATACCGATTTTGCGCGGGATTTGTACGCAGCGTACAACGTCACCGTGCTACCCGGAAGTTTTCTGGCGCGCGATTTCAACGGCTTCAATCCGGGCGCGGGGCGTATCCGCATGGCCTTGGTCGCCGAAACCGCTGAGTGCGTAGAAGCTGCGCAGCGGATTGTGGAGTTTGTGCAATTGCGGAAATAAAAGGGTTAT
>CALMCD010000018.1 GCA_937863075.1 uncultured Rhodoferax sp.
CGCACCATAATCGCACCAGCGGTTTTATGGCTCGCCGTATCCACCAGCACCATGCTGCCCAAAATGCGCGATGTGGCATAAGGCTGGGCGGGGACGGGTTCTTGCAGGAGCAATTCGATGTGGCCGATGGAATTGGCAGGTAACTCATGGGCATCTTCTTCCGCCAGCGTGTTCACGTTCAGGCGGTGGTGAATGCGGCGCACCCGCGCCTTAATCCAGCGGTGACCGTGCAGCGCCCAATATGCCCGTCCGTGAATGAGCGGCTCATCGTCCAGCCATGCCACGGTCGCTTGCAATTCTTGCGTGACCGCACTGGCGGGAACATCTTCACCCAGCCAATCGCCGCGTGAGACATCGACTTCCCGATCCAACACAATGCCTGCACCGTGTCCGGCTCGCACGTTTTGCGGTACGCGGATATGGTTGTGAACGGCGGCAATCACGGCAGTTTGTCCGCTGGGCAACACTTTAATTTCTTGCCCTACGGTCGCCACGCCCGTGCTGACCCGTCCCCAGAACACGCGCTTGCCATCCACCCGCTCCACCCACTGCACGGCAAAAGCGAAGGGCAGTTCGGAATCGACGGGCGTATTGGGCAGATTTTCTAAAATGTCCAACAAACTTTCGCCGGAATAACCGCACCAGTTGGACTCAGCTTTGACCACGTTATGGCCTTTGAGCGCGGAAATTGGCACGATGGCCTTGACTTCGATACCCGCTTCTTGCGTAAAAATGCGCAGGGCTTCGCGGATATGACCGAAAGCCAGTGTCGCGTTATCGCCCAGCGCGTCCAGCTTGTTGATAGCGAACACAATCGACGGCACGCGCAACAATTTCAGCAGCAGCGAATGGCGGCGGGTTTGCACCAGCAATTCGGGGAGCGGGTTTTTCCAATTCAACTTGGTGGAATCGACCAGTACCACGGCGGCATCGGCACTGCTGGCGGCGGTGACCATGTTGCGGGTGTATTGCTCGTGTCCGGGCGCGTCACCGATGATGAATTTGCGCTTGGCGGTGTTGAAATAACGGTACGCCACGTCAATCGTAATGCCTTGCTCGCGTTCGGCGGACAAACCATCGGTAAACAAGGCCAAATCTGCCTCGCCGCTTTTGGAAACGTGCGCTAATTGGTCTTGCAGCACCGATTTGCTATCAATCAACAGCCGCCCAATCAAGGTGCTTTTGCCGTCATCCACGCTGCCGCAGGTAATGAATTTGAGGGCGGAATTATGAGAATGCGTAGACATTAGAAGTACCCATCTTTCTTGCGTTTTTCCATTGATGCTTCGGACGTTTTATCGTCCATGCGGGTTGCGCCGCGTTCGCTCACATCGGCGGACAGCGTTTCTAGCACGATGTCGTCCGCATTCGCTGCCGTGCTTTCGACGGGGCAAGTACACGTAATATCGCCCACGGTGCGGAAGCGCACACTGCGTTGTTCGACCACTTCGCCTTCCCGCGCGGGGGTCAGCGGCGTGACGGGAACGAGCAAACCTTTGCGTTCCACCACCTCGCGCTCGTGCGTGTAGTACAGCGACGGCAGCGCGATGTTTTCGCGGGCGATGTATTGCCACACATCCAATTCCGTCCAGTTGCTGATCGGGAACACGCGGAAGTGTTCGCCCGGGTGCAAGCGGGTATTGAAGAGCGTCCACAATTCGGGGCGCTGTGCTTTGGGTTGCCATTGTCCGAAACTGTCGCGGTGGCTGAAAATCCGTTCTTTGGCGCGGGCTTTTTCTTCATCGCGCCGCGCTCCGCCAATCAGGGCATCGAAACGGAATTCATCAATCGCTTCCAACAGCGTTACCGATTGGTGGACGTTGCGGCTTTCACCCGGGTGCGCCAAACGCACTGTGCCGCGTTTCATGGAATCTTCCACACTGCGCACGATGAGTTTTGCGCCCAATTCCTTGGCACGAAAATCGCGGAAATCGGTCACTTCGGGGAAATTGTGGCCGGTATCAATCATCAAAAACGGGAACGGAATCCGACCCGCGCCGAAGGCTTTTTCCGCACAACGCAGCATCACCAGCGAATCCTTGCCGCCGGAAAACAGCAATGTGGGGCGTTCAAACGCCGCAGCCACTTCGCGCAAAATAAAGATGGTTTCTTCTTCCAGCGCGTCCAAATGCGCGTTGCTGAGTTGGCGGGCGGGCGCGGTTTCGATGGTGGCGGGGCGTTTGACGTGCAGGCCGCATTCTTTGGCGGATTCGTCTTCCCACCACCAGCGTCCGGCGCGGAAATCCTCGCCCACGGAAATCGCGCGGGTGCAAGGTTCGCAGCCAATGCTGGGGAAAAATTGATCGTGCAGCGGGTTGTAATCGACTTTATTCAGCGCGATGTAATGCCACACATCGCCCCACGTCCAATCGGCGAGCGGGTTGAATTTGGTACGTTTGCTATCGCTGGTGTCGATGCGCGGTACTTCGGCGCGTGTGCCGGATTGTTCGCGGCGCAGACCCGTAATCCACGCATTTTTGCCGTCCAACGCGCGGGCCAGCGGTTCCATTTTGCGCACGTTGCAGCAGGCTTTGCGCAGTTCGATGCTTTCGTACATCGCTTTTTCACCGTGGCGTTCCACGAATTGGATCACCGCTTCGTTATTCGGCTTAAAAACTTCCAATGGTGGGCGATGGGCTGGTAACGCTGATGGTGCTTGCACTGTGCGCTCTAAAAGTTGTAGCGTTTCGGTGTGCAGTTTACCCGTATCCAGTACAAAAATCCCGATATTGAGATTCAGTACCTCAATCAAATGCGTGATAACCACATCTTCCGCGCCGAGGCTAGAGGCTTGCACCACCGAATAATCGCGTGCCGCTTCTTGCAGCAAGGCGGTGGTGTGGGCGAGCTTTTCCGCAAAATGGGGCGAAGCGTGGGCTAGGCGTGTAGTCGCTTGTTCAGTCGCTTTCATTGATAAAACTCCGTGAAATGGGTAAGTTGCCGAGCCGCCAGCGCGGGGTCTTGATCGGGGCGCAAAACCGCCGAATCAAAGCCGCAGCGCTGCATTTGCAGCAGTTGGTCGATTAGCACATCGCCTGTGGCGCGGATTTCTCCGGCAAACCCCAAGCGGTGGCGTAGCAGGAAGGCCAGACTGAAAGCGCGTCCATCCGTAAACTTGGGAAAGTGTAAATCAATCCGCTGCACGCCATTCAAATCCAAAGTACGGGGATCGACATCGTTGGCGATTTCCAAGGTATTTAAGGAATTTAAGGCATTTGGCCGTGAAACGCTTGACTGGTGTGCATCAGTAGCTATGATTTTAATAGCTTTTTTCGTCGCTTTGATGGTGGTTTCAGACATGGGCAGTTTTTCCTGTTTCAGTGCGAACGGCGTTGGCAGGGGCGCGGAACGGTTCTAATCCCACGCGGCGAACGGTGGCGATAAAGTTTTCTGGGGTTTGGCGAATTTGCAGATAGGTATCGAGCAAAGCCTCGACCACATGCACCACTTCCGAAGCGGAGAACGAAGGCCCAATCACCTTACCCGCCACCGACGCGCCGCTAATCTGCGAACCATCCGACCCCCCGATAGAAATTTGATACCACTCCTTGCCATCTTTATCCACCCCCAGCACGCCGATGTGTCCGCTGTGGTGGTGTCCGCACGAATTCATGCAGCCGCTGATATGCAAATGCAACGCACCAATATCGTGCAATTCGTCCATATCTTGGTAGCGTTCGGTGATTTCTTGCGCAATCGGAATCGAACGCGCATTCGCCAAGGCGCAAAAATCACCGCCCGGGCAGGTAATCATGTCGGTCAACAAACCGATATTGGCGTTTGCCAAGCCCAAGGCTTTCGCTTCTTCCCACAAATCCGCGAGTTGGTCGGCGCGAACCCACGGCAGCACCAGATTTTGTTGGTGCGTGACGCGCAATTCTCCGGCACTGAAACGGTCGGCTAAATCGGCGGCGGCATCCATTTGTGCATCGGTGGCATCACCCGGGGCGATGCCAAGGCGTTTGAATGACAGCGTAACCGCCCGCAGTGCCGGATTTTTATGGGCGGTGACGTTTTGATGAACCCAGCGGGAAAATGCAGGAGAGGTGTTGGATGAAGCAACCGATTCCGCATTCACCACGATAGAGGCAGCAGGCGCAACAAACGAAGCACTCACCCGATCCAATTCCGGTTGTGGAATGGTATGCAACGCGCCATCGTGTTCCATGATTTGCTGGTATTCGGCTTCGACCTCGTTCACAAAACGCGCACCTTCGGCCTTCACGAGGATTTTGATACGCGCTTTATAGGCATTGTCGCGGCGACCCCAGCGGTTATAGACGCGCACCACGGCTTCTAAATAATTCAGAATTTGATGCCACGGCAAAAACTCGCGCAAAGTGCTGGCGATGATCGGCGTGCGTCCCATGCCGCCACCCACTGCCACGCGGAAACCGACTTCGCCATCTGCGTTGTGACGCAAATACAAGCCCACATCGTGCCATGCCGTCGCCGCGCGGTCTTCGGTAGCACCGGAAACGGCAATTTTGAATTTACGCGGCAAGAACGCAAATTCGGGGTGCAGCGTACTCCACTGGCGCAAAATTTCGCAGTAGGGGCGGGGGTCGATAATCTCGTCAGGGGCAATACCCGCAAACGCATCGGTCGTGATGTTGCGGATGCAATTACCGCTGGTTTGAATGCCGTGCATATCCACCGAAGCCAGCAAATCCATCACATCCGCGCTTTTATCCAGCGGAATCCAGTTAAATTGCACGTTTTGGCGCGTGGTGAAATGGGCGTAACCCTTGTCGTATTCACGGGCAATGCGGGCGAGCGTGCGCAGTTGGCGGCTGGAAATTTCACCATACGGCACGGCCACGCGCAACATGGGCGCATGGCGTTGGATATACCAGCCGTTTTGCAGGCGCAAGGGGCGGAAATCGTCATCGTGGAGCGTTCCGTTTTGGTTACGCTCCAACTGGTCGCGGTACTGCGCGGCGCGTTGGGCGATGAATCGGCGATCAAATTCGGTGTATTGGTACATAGTGGAAATTCACAAGAATGGGGCAACTGTAAAAGTACCCCTATGAATTTCCAACGAAGTTTTTCTTATGAGGATATAAGGAATAGAAAAAATCAATAAACGTACCAAAGAAGATACAATTTCACCATGTCACCCGCAGCCAATCCCATGCACCCCACGCTTACCGTCCGGTTCTTCAAAACGCAGACGGGTGTAGAACCCGTTCGGGATTGGTTGAAGTCATTGC
>CALMCD010000019.1 GCA_937863075.1 uncultured Rhodoferax sp.
CCTTCAAATAAATCCTATCCGACCACGTAGCCAGCCATTCGGGGCGGTAGGCGACAAAAATGGCGGTGAGCATTCCGGTCATGAAACCATCGCCCCACGCCATCAGCCATACGCCTATCGTGCTGAGATAACCATCGGGATGGGCGGGGATGTTGGCGGGCTGTCCCATACCATCCGCTACCAACTGGGCGATAAAAGTGCATAACACCGTGCCCAAAAAACCGCGTCCTAAAATATAAACAAAGGGGTTGTGCCAAACCCAGCGCCGCAGCACAAACCCCAGCCCCAGCGCGAGCGTAGACGGCAGCAAACCCAGCCAGACGATTTGTGAAAACACGCTATCCCAATCGTTTGCTGGTGCAATCCATTGTGCGATCAAGCCCACTGCACCCAAAACCCACACCGCCAAAGGCCAACCCATCATCAGGGTGACGGCACATGCACCCGTTAATTGCAGTGGTAGCGGCATCATCTGCCAGCGCGGTAATGCCCACAAAAATGGCAAGATAACCACAATCGCCAGCAGGGGCGATACCAATGCACCACCCCGCAGTTGCCGCCACGGTTGGGTTAGCAAGGAAATACACAGTGTGAATACGATAAGGGCAAGTTCAAGGGACATGGGAGGAATCAAAAAAACGATAACGCAACTACAACTGAATTCTTCCCGCTTCTACCACAATGCGGCGCTGGCAGCGTTGCGCTATCGCACGGTCGTGGGTCACTAGAACGAGGGTTGTGCCTTGCTCGCGGTTCAGGTCGAACATCAATTCCATGATTTTTTCACCCGTCGCAAAGTCGAGGCTACCCGTAGGCTCATCCGCCAACAACACCGCCGGACGCACCACAAACGCCCGTGCTAGCGCCACGCGCTGCTGTTCGCCACCGCTCAATACTTTCGGGTAATGCCCCAAGCGGCTGGATAAACCGACACGGTTCAGCATATCGGTAGCGGCTTGGCGGGCATCTTTGCGATTCGCCAATTCCAAGGGCAACATCACGTTTTCCAAGGCGGTTAAATTGCCCAGTAGCTGGAAACTTTGAAACACAAACCCCACCTGACTGGCACGCAGGGCTGCACGTTCGTCTTCATTCAAGGCAAATAAATCCTGCCCCGCGAGGCGTACTGTGCCGCTGGTCGGCGTATCCAATCCGGCGAGGATGGATAACAATGTACTTTTGCCCGAACCGGATGCTCCGACAATCGCCACCGTCTCTTGCGCTTTCAGGGCAAAATCAATATCGCACAAAATGTTCAGTGTGCCTGTGGAGTCGGTGACGGATTTGCCGACTCCTTCTACAGAAATAATGGTTTCTTGAACAATGGTTTTTTCAATCATGCAATTTTTTCCGATGCTTCCAATTTTTTCCATGAAACGGCGCGTGTTCTGCGCCAGTGTGTTGGCGTTTGCAGCTTCTGCCCCCGCCCCTGTTACGGCTACTCCCCGTAACCATACCATTTTGGTGTTGGGTGATTCACTCAGTGCCGAATTTGGGCTGCAACGCGGTAAGGGTTGGGTGGCGTTGATGGAACGCAGAATCGCCGATGAGCGTATCCATGCAACCGTCATTAACGCCAGTATCAGCGGCGATACCACCTATGGCGGACGCACGCGCCTGCCCGCCTTGC
This sequence comes from uncultured Rhodoferax sp., assembly GCA_937863075.1. GTDB lineage: Bacteria > Pseudomonadota > Gammaproteobacteria > Burkholderiales > Burkholderiaceae_C > Allorhodoferax. The sequence goes on from CALMCD010000019.1 coordinate 1,631, forward strand.
TCGCCAAGCACCAGCCCCAAGTGCTGATTATCGAACTGGGGGCGAATGATGCGTTACGCGGCATGTCGCAGGCGTTGACACAGGAAAATCTCATCGTCATGGCACAGGCTGCACAAAAAATAGGAGCCAAGGTGGTTCTGCTGGGGATGCAGCTTCCACCCAACTACGGGCCAGAATACACCAAAAAATTCGCCGAAACGTACCCCGAAGCCGCGCGTATCACCAAATCGGCATTGGTTCCCTTTTTCTTGGAAGATGTCGCCAATCCACCCGATATTGCGGATGCGGGTAAATTATTCCAGTCGGATAATTTTCATCCCAACGAATTGGCGCAACCGATTTTGTTGAGAAACGTCTGGCCGATTGTGCGAAAGACGTTGCCATAATGCGCTTTACGATCCTCCCCGCCGCCGATGCCATTACCCAACTGCAATCAGGATATTTTGACACCATTATTGATGCCCGCAGCGAAAGTGAATACGCGCTAGACCACCTTCCCAACGCCGAAAATTGGCCGACGCTCAACGATGCCGAACGCCACCACATCGGCACTATGTACGTGCAAATTGGCGCGTTTGAAGCCAAAAAACACGGCGCAGCGATTGCAGCACGCAATATCGCACGCCACATTGAACAGCATGTACTAGACCAATCCAAACATTGGAAGCCGCTCATCTACTGCTGGCGGGGCGGAAAGCGCAGCGGTTCATTGGCGTTGATTTTGTCGCAAATCGGGTTTCGGGTGGCGCAGTTGGAAGGCGGCTATAAAGCCTTTCGTGCGGCGATGTTGGAAGATATGCCTCGGCGCATCGAAAAACTCCAGTTTGTGGTGGTATGTGGCACGACGGGTTCAGGTAAAACACGGCTGCTGCACGCCTTGGCGCGGCAGGGTGAACAGGTGCTGGATTTGGAAGCCTTGGCGTGCCACCGCAGTTCGGTACTGGGCGCGATTCCGGGAACGCCACAGCCATCGCAAAAGCATTTTGATATGCAGATTTGGAATGCGTTGCGCCAGTTTGATCCGAGTCGTCCGGTGTATATCGAGAGTGAAAGCAAAAAGGTGGGCAATGTCTCGCTCTCCACCGAATTGATCGAAAAAATGCGTTCCAGCCCCTGCCTGAATCTGGAATTGAATACCACCGAGCGCATCGCCTTGCTGATGGAAGATTACGATTTCTTTGTGCGTGATACCGCGCATTTTTGCCGCCGACTCGACACCCTCGCCGAGCTGCGTGGCAAAGCCGTGGTGCAGGGGTGGAAAGATTGCGTGGCGGCGGGGAATATCGAAACCGTGGTACACGAATTACTCACCCAGCATTACGACCCCGTGTATTTGCAAGCCATGCGCCGCAATTTTCGCCACTATGGGCAGGCCATCACCATCCGCCCTGCGAACCGTAGCCGCGAAGCCATGCAGGAATTGGCAACCCACTGGGCAACAACGCTACCCTTATCCTTGTGCCACGGGGCGACTGGGGTCGCTGCACCACTCGCTCCAACTGCCAGCGAATAGGGCGGTACGGCCTAATCCCGCAATTTCCATCGCCAGCAAATTGGGAATCGCCGTTACCCCGCTGCCACATTGGTGGACGACGGTGGCGGGGTTGCGCCCAGCGAGCAAGGTTTCAAATTCGGCGCGTAATTCGGTGGGATGTTTGAAACAACCATTGGCCGCAATGTTTTGCGTAAACAAGCGATTCAATGCCCCCGGAATATGCCCCGCCACCGGATCAAGCGGCTCCACTTCCCCACGAAAACGCACCGGAGCGCGGGCATCCACAATGGTTTGATGTGTTCCGGCAAGGTTTTTTGCTACATCTTCGATAGCACGCAGTGCAACTCTGGCGGGCTTTAGCACGAAATTCGATGGTTTTTTGAGGTTGTTTTGATTGTTGACGTTATTGACATTAACAACGTTATTGCTCACACCGCTTTCCACTGCACCACCCGCAGCCTGCCATGCTTGCAAACCACCATCCAGCACCGCGACGGCTTCATGCCCTGCCCACTTCAACATCCACCACAAACGCCCGCAATAATTCACGCCCTGACGGTCATAAACCACGGCCTGCATATCATTTTCAAAGCCGATTGCCGAGAGCCATGCCGCAAATTGTTCGCGCGTAGGCAATGGATGCCGACCACCGCTGCATCGTGGTGCAGTCAGCGAGGTGCTTAAATGCCGATCCAAATCCGCATGAACCGCGTGAACGATATGCGATTGCGCAAACATCGCCGCACCAGCTTGCGGCTTGGCAAGGTCAAAACTGCAATCGAAAATCATGCAGCGGGATGTGAGTAGCTTCTGTAGCTGGGATGCGCTGATGAGGGTGGTGTACATAATCCAGTGGCGAAATCAATCAGGTTTGGCTGCGTTTTTTCACGCTGATTTGTGGCTTGGGTTTGGCACGCTTCACATTACCACCCGGGGTGATACGCTGGTTGCCCAATACGCGCAAGCGTTTGATTTCAGGGCGTTGACCCGGACGGCTGCTGTTTTTCACGATTTTGACATCGCGCGGGCCGGCTTTGCGGTCTTCGTCGGGCGTGCGGACTTTTTCCGGCATGGGTCGCCACAGCACCAGCAGTTTGCCGATATGCTGAATCGGCGCGGCATTCAGTGTATCGGCTAGCGTTTGCAGCATGGCTTCGCGCTCGGTACGGTCATCTGAGAAAACACGTACCTTGATAAGCCCATGTGCATTGAGCGCGTTGTGAATTTCTTTTTGCACGTTGTCGGTCAGGCCGTCAGAACCAATCATCACCACCGGATTCAGGTGGTGGGCTTGGGAACGGTACTCTTTGCGTTGTGCAGGGGTTAATTGAATATGGGGCATAGCGTTATTATCCGAGATTGTGTAGACGGTGTAGATTGCTTAAAGGGTGAAAAAATAACATGACCAAGGTCAATAAGGCGTGGCTGCACAGCCACATTAACGATCCTTACGTCAAACTGGCGAATAAGGAAGGCTACCGCGCCCGTGCCGCGTACAAGCTCAAGGAAATTGACGAAACATTGGGGCTTATCAAACCGGGTTACTTGGTGGTCGATTTGGGTTGCACACCGGGAGCTTGGAGTCAGTATCTGCGCCGCCGCCTCTCACCCGATGGGGCTGCGGCAGGAGAACTCAATGGAACCATCATTGGATTGGATATTTTACCGATGGAACCGATTGAAGGGGTACATTTCATTCAAGGCGATTTTCGGGAGCTGGAGGTTTTGCAACAATTAGAGCAAAAACTGGCAGGGCGCAAGGCGGATCTGGTGGTGTCGGACATGGCCCCCAACCTCTCCGGCATTGCATCGGCGGATGCAGCACGGATCGAGCATCTGATTGAATTGGCGATTGATTTTTCCCAAAACCACATGAAGCCCCAAGGCGCACTGGTTGCCAAAGTGTTTCACGGTGGCAGTTACAACGATGTGCTGAACGCTTTCAAATCTGCTTTCACCGTGGTCAAAACCTTGAAACCCAAGTCCTCACGCGACCGTTCGTCCGAGACATTTTTGATCGGCATGGGGTTGCGCAGCTAAGGTAGATGGCTCTTTTATCTAACCGGATTGCCAATACCTTGCAGCATTTGGGGACTAAACCGGAAAAATAAAAGAAGGCTTGCCTTGAAACGCCTAAAATGACCACCAGTTATGGACGATGTTTGAGTTTGGGAGTTCGGTTTGAATAATCAATGGTTTTCAAAAGTTGCCGTTTGGCTGATTATCGGCATGGTGCTGTTTACGGTTTTCAAGCAATTTGAGCCGCGTGCGTCTGCGGGCGCGGGTAGCATGGGGTATTCAGAATTTCTGGATGAAGTAGCCGCCAAGCGCATCAAGTCGGTCGTCATTCAAGAGACGACCAACGGCACAGAAATTCAAGCCGTCACCAGCGATGACCGCCGCATTCGCACCGCCGCCACCTATTTGGATCGCGGTTTGATTGGCGATTTGCGCAGCAATGGCGTGAAATTCGATGTGCGTCAGCGCGAAGAAGGTTCACTGCTCATGAGCCTGTTGATGAGCTGGGGGCCAATGCTGCTCCTCATCGGCGTATGGGTGTATTTCATGCGCCAAATGCAAGGGGGTGGCAAGGGTGGGCCTTTCAGCTTCGGTAAAAGCAAGGCGCGTTTATTGGATGAAAACACCAATCCCGTCACCTTTGCCGATGTTGCAGGCTGCGATGAGGCCAAAGAAGAAGTCCGCGAAGTCGTGGAATTTTTGAAAGACCCCAGCAAATTCCAAAAACTCGGTGGACGCATTCCGCGTGGTTTGCTGCTGGTAGGCCCTCCCGGAACTGGTAAAACCTTGTTGGCCAAATCCATTGCTGGCGAAGCCAAAGTGCCGTTTTTCAGCATTTCCGGTTCGGATTTTGTGGAAATGTTCGTGGGCGTGGGCGCATCCCGTGTGCGCGATATGTTCGATAACGCCAAAAAGAACGCGCCTTGCATTATCTTTATCGACGAGATTGATGCAGTCGGTCGCCAACGCGGTGCTGGTTTGGGCGGCGGTAATGACGAGCGCGAGCAAACCTTGAACCAAATGCTGGTGGAGATGGACGGCTTTGAAACCAACCTCGGCGTGATCGTGGTGGCAGCCACCAATCGCCCCGATATTTTGGATGCCGCTTTGTTGCGCCCCGGACGTTTTGACCGCCAAGTCTATGTCACGCTGCCCGATATTCGCGGACGTGAGCAGATTTTGGGTGTTCACATGCGCAAAGTTCCATTGGGTCAAGACGTTAGCCCCAGCGTGATTGCACGCGGCACACCCGGTATGTCGGGTGCGGATTTGGCGAATCTCTGCAACGAAGCCGCGTTGATGGCAGCCCGCCGCAATGCCCGCGTGGTCGAAATGGTGGATTTTGAAAAAGCCAAGGACAAAATCCTGATGGGGCCCGAGCGCAAGAGCATGGTGATGCCCGAAGAAGAGCGTCGCAATACCGCCTACCACGAAGCAGGACACGCCCTCATCGGCAAAATGCTGCCCAAGTGCGACCCGGTACATAAAGTCACCATCATCCCGCGCGGTCGCGCTTTGGGGGTGACCATGAGTTTGCCCGCGCAAGATCGTTACAGCTACGATAGCGAGTACATGCTGAACCAAATCAGTATGCTGTTTGGTGGTCGTATCGCCGAAGAAGTGTTCATGAACCAAATGACCACGGGTGCGAGCAACGATTTTGAACGTGCCACCCACATCGCCCGCGATATGGTTACCCGCTACGGCATGACCACCGCGCTCGGCCCGATGGTGTATGCGGAAAACGAGGGGGAAGTGTTCTTGGGGCGTTCCGTGACCAAAACCACATCCATGAGCGAGCAAACCATGCAAAAAGTGGATGCCGAGGTGCGCCGCATCATCGACCAGCAATATGCTCAAGCGCGTAAGCTAATCGAAGACAACAAAGACAAAATGCACGCGATGGCCAAAGCGCTGTTGGATTGGGAAACGATTGATTCCGAGCAACTGGACGACATCATGGGCGGCAAAGAACCCCGCGCTCCCAAGGATTGGACTCCACGCGTTCCCCCGTCATCCAATGGCGGTAGCGGCGGCACACCCCCTGCGGTTGCCACCAGCGGAACCAGTCCTACTGCGGCTTAAATTCACCGCGCAAACCGAAAAACGGGGTCTATGACCCCGTTTTTTTATTCCGTATTTTGAGATTGTTATGTTCTGGCAAACCAGTCGTTTTCGTATTGATTTAAGTACCCCCCAAATTATGGGCATTGTCAACGTCACGCCGGATTCGTTTTCCGATGGCGGACGCTACAGCAATACGCGCAATGCCATCGCGCACTGTGAGCAGTTGATTCAAGATGGAGCGCATATTCTGGACATTGGCGGCGAATCCAGCCGTCCGGGGGCGCACATTGTGCCGCTGGAGGAGGAATTAGCGCGGGTACTCCCCATCGTGCGCCACGCGGTGACGCTGGGTGTTCCAGTTTCCGTAGATACGTACAAACCGGAGGTGATGCAAGCCGTATTGGATTGTGGTGCCGACATCATCAATGATATTTGGGCGCTGCGGCAAGGCCATGCAGCGGAGGTGATAAGCCGCCATCCATCGTGCGGCGTATGCCTCATGCACATGCACGGTGAGCCGCAAACCATGCAGCTTTCCCCGATGCCGGATATCAATTCCAATGGTGAAGATATTGTTACACAGGTGCTATTATTTTTGCAGCACGAGATAAAGAACCTGCAAGCGTTAGGAGTCGATTGGGAACGTATTTGCATCGACCCCGGAATTGGTTTTGGCAAAACCGTTACACAAAATTTCACGTTATTGGCGCGGCAAAGGCGGTTGGAAGAATGGGGCTGTGGCATTCTCGCGGGGTGGTCGCGCAAGTCCTCGCTGGTGGCGGTGACGGGCGCGGCAAGTGTGGCAGAACGACTGGTTCCCAGCGTAACAGCAGCGGTGCTGGCGGTGCAAAATGGTGCGCATATCGTGCGGGTGCATGATGTGCGGGAAACTGCACAGGCCTTCCAAGTGCTGGCTGCCATGCAGCAACAATCGCTATAAACGGACAAAAGGAACAATGATGAGCCGGAAATATTTTGGAACGGATGGAATTCGTGGTGCAGTTGGGCAATACCCCATCACCCCCGATTTTGTTTTGCGTTTGGCGCACGCAGTGGGTCGCGTGTTGAAACAATCGGAAGCACGCCCCACCGTGTTGATTGGCAAAGATACGCGCATTTCCGGCTATATGCTGGAAAGTGCGCTGGAAAGCGGTTTTAACTCGGCGGGTGTGGATGTGGTGTTGCTCGGCCCCTTGCCGACTCCGGGCGTGGCGTATTTGACGCGGGCGCAGCGGGCATCGTTGGGCGTGGTGATTAGTGCCAGCCACAACCCCTTTGCCGATAACGGTATCAAATTTTTCAGCGCACAAGGCACGAAACTGTCGGATAGCTGGGAAGCGGCAGTAGAAGCGGCGTTGGATGAGCCACCCCAGTGGGCGGATTCGGCATCGCTCGGAAAAACCCGCCGCCTGTACGATGCCGCTGGGCGTTATATCGAGTTCTGCAAAAGCACCTTCCCCCACCACATGACGCTCAAGGGCATGAAAGTGGTGATCGATTCCGCGCACGGAGCCGCCTACCACATCGCGCCCAAAGTGTTTCATGAGCTGGGTGCGGAAGTGGTTTCCATCGGTGGTACGCCCAACGGTCTCAACATCAACCACAAAGTGGGCGCAACCCACCCCGAAGCGTTGATACAAGCCGTGAAGGATAACCGTGCCGATTTGGGCATCGCGCTGGATGGAGATGCCGACCGTTTACAAATGGTTGATGCCAATGGTCGTCTGTACAACGGCGATGAGTTGCTGTATCTCCTCACCGAAGACCGTATCGCACAAGGCGAAAAAATCACTGGTGTGGTCGGTACGCTCATGACCAATATGGCAGTGCAAATCGCCCTGAAAGAACGGGGTGTGAAGTTGGTGCGTGCCAAAGTCGGCGACCGCTACGTACTGGAAGAACTGGAAAAGAACCAATGGCAAATCGGCGGCGAAGGCTCAGGTCACCTGCTGGTATTGGATAAACACACCACGGGCGATGGCTTAGTCTCTGCCTTGCAGGTATTGCAGGCATTGAAGCGCAGTGGTAAGGGGCTGGCGCAACAATTAGAAGGGCTGACGTTATTCCCACAACCTTTGCTCAATGTACGGCTGCAAGAAGGGCAGGATTGGAAAAGCAATGCCAAGCTGGGGCAAGTCACGCGCGAAGTGGAAGCCGAGCTGGGCGACACCGGACGTATTTTGATTCGCGCCAGTGGAACCGAACCGCTTCTGCGCATCATGGTAGAAGCGCAAAATGCGGAACTGGCACAGCGTTGTGCCGAACGCATCGCTGCTATTTTCACCCTTCCCGCTTAAACACCCGCTTAACCTTTTAACGCCGACCGCGCCGTTTACGGGTTTCGGCTTCGTCGGCGCGAAGGCGTGTCAAACTATCCGCCCCGATATAGCCCAACGATGTTTTCATCGGATCGGGCTGGCGTTGGGGACGTGCATTCGGCTTGCCCGAACGCGCTGGGGGTTTGCTTGCAGCCGCGCGGTACGGTGTTTTACGAGCCGTGTTAGGCGTGGCCGGACGGCGGGGAGCAGCAGCCCCTTCACGCATTTGGACAGCACGCATCAACGCTTGAATATCGGCATCATCCAGCTCCATCCAAGCGCCACGTTGCAGACCACGGGGCAACAGCATCGCACCGTAGCGGATACGAATCAAGCGGCTCACGGCATGGCCTACCGATTCCAGCATCCGGCGCACTTCGCGGTTGCGACCTTCGGAAATGGTCACGCGATACCAGCAATTCGCCCCTTCGCCGCCCCCTTCTTCGATGCTGCCAAATTGCGCGATGCCGTCTTCCAACTGAACGCCATCCAACAATTTTTGCTTTTCTTCTTTGCTCAAAGCACCGAGGACGCGCACGGCGTATTCGCGTTCCAAACCAAAGCGGGGGTGCATCAGGTTATTCGCCAGTTCGCCGGAACTGGTAAACAGCAATAAACCTTCGGTATTCAAATCCAAGCGTCCAACCGATTGCCATTTTCCGTGCTGCAACTTGGGCAGACGGCGGAATACGGTGGGGCGATTTTGCGGATCATCGTGCGTGACCACCTCGCCCGCTGGCTTGTGATAAGCGATCACGCGCGGGGGTGGGGGTGCAATCCGCACATGAATGGGTTTGCCATTGACCTTGATGTTATCGCCGTACTGAATGCGCTGCCCGACATGGGCGGGTTCGTTGTTGACCGAGATACGCCCTTCGGTAATCAACTGTTCCATCTCAAGGCGAGAACCCATTCCCGCTTGTGCCAATACTTTGTGCAGTTTCGGACTTTCTGCGGTGGGCAATAAGACCCGTTTAGCTGGTTGAATGGCAGGGTTTAACGCCTCCGCATCGAATTGACCCGACACAATGTCCTGAATTATTTCATTTACGTTCATAAAGAAGTTTCCATGTTTTCCAGCAACGGGAGCTGATCGAGCGATGCCAGCCCCAGATCGTCCAAAAACTGTTTGGTGGTGGCAAATAACGCGGGGCGACCGACCGTCTCACGGTGACCGATGACCTCAATCCATCCACGTTCTTCCAGTTGCTTGAGCAAAAGCGAATTAATTGTTACGCCGCGAATTTCTTCCATGTCCCCGCGTGTAACGGGTTGGCGGTAGGCAATAATCGCCAGCGTTTCCAGCGTCGCACGGGTGTAACGTGGGGGTTTTTCTGGGTTCAGACGCTCCAGAAATTCGCGCATTTCGGGACGACTTTGAAAACGCCATCCACTCGCTACCTTCACTAGCTCGATGCCCTTGTGTTCCCAATCGCCCCGCAATTCTTCCAGCAGGCGATGGATAGCGGCAGCATCCAACACATCATTAAATAGCAGACGCAAATCCCGCACGGGCAATGCCTGCTGCGCACACAAGAGGGCTGTTTCAAGGATGCCTTTGTGCCTAGCATCCGCGATTCTACTCTGATCCTGTTTTCTCATCATAGTGCAAACCCCATGCCTGCAATAGGCCTGCCAAATCCGCTGGTAGCGGGGCATGAAAAACCATTGTTTCTAACGATACGGGGTGTGCCAATGCCAGCCGAACCGCGTGCAATGCCTGCCGCCCCATCGCCGGAACGATTTTGCCGCCATACACCGTATCCGCCACCAAGGGATGCCCGAGGGATGCCATGTGAACACGGATTTGGTGTGTTCGCCCTGTGTGCAGCACGCATCGAACCAAACAACCTTCATCGGCATTCCCTAATAATATGAAATCTGTTTTAGCAGGTTTACCCGATTGGTGCGACAAATCCACCACCGCCATGCGCAAGCGGTTACGCGGATCGCGCCCAATGGCGGCCTCTACCGTGCGTTTCGTACTCTCCACCCAAGGTTGGTGCGCGACGGCCAGATATTGCCGACTCACTTCCCGCGCAGCAATACGTTCAACCAAATAATCCATCGCCAGACGGGTGCGTGCCACCACCATCAAGCCGCTGGTATCTTTGTCCAGCCGATGCACGATGCCCGCACGGGGAACCAATGAAAACGCGCGATCATACGCCAGCAAACCATTGAGTAGCGTGCCACTCCAATTCCCCGGCGCTGGATGTACGACCAAGCCCGCTGGTTTATTCAGCACCACGATGTGGGCATCCTCGTACACTATATCCAATGGCATGGGCTGGGGGATAAAGGCTTGGCTTTGCGGTGTGGGACGCAATTCAATCGCCAAGGCATCGCCTACTTTCACGCGGTGCGATGCTTTGGTCACCACACGGGCATTCACCTGCACCAGCCCCGCCTCTAATAATTGTTGCAAATAGCTGCGTGAAAATTCCGGTACGCTATGAACCAATGCAATATCCAAACGCACGCCATGCTGCGCGATGCCGACGGTGGCGTGGCGCAGTTCGTGGAGTTCGCTATTCAAGTCCTCCCACTCATCGGGTGGATGTGGGGTCGATATAATTTCAATGCCCTGTTTCAAAGAGGTTTCCTAACATGTTTCGTTTCAAATTATCGGTTGTTTATGCCTCGTTGCTGGCAGCTTGTGTGCTAGGTGTTGCGGGTTGTGCTAGCACTCCCGTTGACCGGACGCTGAAGATGACTCCGGCACAAATTTATGCCGAAGCCAAAGACGAAATGGACAATAAACAATGGGACAAAGCCATCACCTTGCTGGAAAAGCTCGAAGCCCGCGCCGTTGGAACGCCCTTGGCACAACAAGCGGAATTGGACAAGGCTTATGCCCTCTACAAGGGACAAGAACCCGCCCGCTCGGTCGCTGCGATTGAGCGCTTCATGAAGCTCCATCCCGCCAGCCCCGCTATTGATTACGCGTTGTACCTCAAAGGCTTGGTGCGTTTTAACGAGGATGTGGGATTTTTCTCCAGTTTAACCCGACAAGACCTCTCGGAACGCGACCAAAAAGCGGCAAAAGAATCGTTTGAATCCTTCAAAGAATTGATCGAACGCTTCCCCGAATCGCGTTATACCCCCGATGCCTATCTGCGCATGAACTATATCGTCGGATCACTGGCGCGGTATGAAGTCCATGTAGCGCGTTATTACTACCGTCGTGGGGCTTATGTGGCGGCGATTAACCGCGCCCAGCAAGCCGTTGCCGATTACCGCGCAGTTCCTGCGGTGGAAGATGCTCTTTTTATCCTGTATCAATCCTACAATGCACTGGGAATGACGCAGTTGCGTGACGACGTTAAACGGGTTTTAGAACAAAACTATCCGCAGTCTGAACTACTGAAAAACGGCTTTCGCACGGTGGATGAACCTTGGTGGAAAATTTGGTAGGGAAAAATTATGGCAACAGGATACCGTTTAACGGCTTCAACGGGCATTCACAAAGGTGACCGAGAGTACCAGCAAGACCAACTTGCTTTGATAAAGCACCGTTCTGTAAACGGATGTATCCTCGCCGTAGTCGCAGATGGTATGGGTGGACGCAGTGGGGGGCGCAAGGCATCGGATCAAGTGATGCTCACCGCCAAACAACTTTTTGAAACCTACGACCCCAATGTGGATGACGGAACCACGTTTTTATCCCAAATTATTCAAGAAGCACACACGGTCATTCAACTCACTGCCGTATCCTCAGAACAAGAGCCGCACAGCACATTTGCCGCCTTTTTGATTAACGCGGGGGGCGATTGCCACTGGGCGCATGTGGGTGATTCACGTATTTATCACTTTCATGGCGATAAACTCGTTAAGCGCAGTAAAGATCATTCTTACGTTCAAACGCTGGTAGATAAGGGTGAAATAACCGAAGATCAAGCGAATGTTCACCCCAAATCCAATATGCTGACCAGTTGCCTAGGAACCGATACCGAGCCTGTGACTGGCTACCACCTGATCACCAAGCTGCGTCCGGGTGACGTGTTGATGGCGTGCAGCGACGGGGTCTGGCATTACTTTAGTACCCCCGAACTGGGCGCGGCACTATCGGCTCTGCCCGCGCGTGATGCCACCGAGTTTTTGATTAACAAAGCACGCACCCGAGCGCAGGGTGGTGGTGACAATTTGTCACTGGTTGTTGTGAAGTTTGAGCCGCTGACCTGACACGCTGGTGTTACATTGGCGTAACAACGTAACCAACGTAACATTTACCAATTGAAGGCCATGACACACACCGCTCCTAGACCCAATAAGATTCTGGTAGTTGATGACGACACGCGCATCCGCGATTTGCTGCGGCGTTATTTGTCTCAGGAAGGTTTCGACATCTTGCTAGCCGAAGATGGCAAAGCACTCACCCGCATCATGCAGCGCGAAACCGTTGATTTGATTGTGCTGGATTTGATGATGCCGGGGGAAGATGGCCTCTCCATCTGCCGCCGCTTGCGGGCGGAATCGGACGTAACCCCCGTCATTATGCTGACCGCCAAAGGCGCGGATGTGGATCGCATTGTCGGGCTGGAAGTGGGTGCGGATGATTATTTGACCAAGCCATTCAACCCCCGCGAATTGCTGGCACGCATCCATGCGGTGTTGCGCCGTCGTCCCAAACCCGAAGTGCCGGGCGCTCCGTCCACCGAGGCCGAGGTGGTGCGCTTTGGTGCATTTCATTTCGATCTGGCAGCCCGCAAGCTCACCAAAAATGGCGAAGAACTCCCGCTGACAACCGGTGAATTTTCCATGCTCAAAACGCTGGTGCGCCATCCGCGTATTCCTTTGTCGCGTGAAAAATTGGCGCAACTCTCACGCGGGCGGGAGTTTGAACCCTTTGATCGCAGTTTGGACGTGCAAATTTCCCGCCTGCGTAAACTGCTGGAAACCGACCCCGCTAACCCGCGCCTGATACAAACCGTATGGGGCGTTGGTTACGTTTTTATTCCTGACGATCCCGTCTAAGTGTAAATAGTAAATAGCACGGCTTATACAGCATGGCATCTTCTCCTGATACGGATACCGAATTTCAATCCACTCAGCATCTGGATGCACATGCCGATGCCGACTCCGACGATACGCCGCTTCCTACACATGGGGTGAGTCTTTTTTGGCGGACATTTGTTCTGATTTCGGCCTTGCTGTTGTGCAGCATGTTTGCGACATCGCAAATCGCGCGGGTGGTGGATTCGGATACGACCACTTGGAGTTTATGGGCAGCCATGATCCTCATCCTCTCATTAGCGGGTGCGGTCGCCATTACGCGCTTGATTAACCGCCCTTTGCGTGAATTGTCTTTCGCTGCCAGCCGAATGCGCGAAGGCGATTTCGATGCCACGCCCGAGTTGGACGAAAACGTCACGACCGGAGAAATCCGCGAAGTCAATCGCGGTTTCAATCGCATGGCGCAACGGCTTTCTAAAGTCGAGCAAGACCGTGCGTTGATGCTGGCGGGTATCTCGCACGATTTGCGCACACCCTTGGCGCGGCTGCGGCTAGAAATGGAAATGAGCGTGAGCAATGAGCAGGCACTTTCCAATATGGTCGCGGATATTGCCGAGCTGGAAGCGATTATTGGCAAGTTTTTGGACTACGCCCGCCCCAAGAGCGAAACCTTGAAAGCAGTAAGCCTCCGCACCGTGGTCGAGTCCAGCGTGCAGGTGTGGCGCAATTTTCCCGATGTGTCGATTCAATTCAAGCTCGAAGACAATCTGCAAGTGTTAGCCGATCCGGTTGAGCTGGGACGTGTGGTCACTAACTTGATTGAAAATGCCAGCCGCTACGGTCGCTCGAAAGAATCGGGCATCGCCCATATCAAAATTGCGGCTAAATCCCGCGATAAATGGGTCATGCTGAAAATCCGCGATTACGGCAAAGGGGTCAGCCCCGAACAACTGGAAAATTTAACGCAACCCTTCTACCGCTGCGAAGCTGCTCGCACCGCCGCCAACGGAACGGGCTTGGGTTTGGCTATCGTCGAACGCACCATCGAACGCATGGGCGGTACGTTGACTTTATCGAATGCGACTTCGGGCGGTTTGTCTGCCAATATCCGCTTGCTGCGGATTAACAGTGTTTAAATAACCTGAGTTCGGGATAATAAAGAAGGGTTATGAGTTGTACTGATTCCAGCAACCGCTACTGCAATGAATGCCTTTCTAGCTAACCCGAATATCGTGAACAATCAGCTCTTCGCACACAGCCAGAGTACGAAAGACCGGATACAGCAGGCATTGGATGCGGGATAT
>CALMCD010000020.1 GCA_937863075.1 uncultured Rhodoferax sp.
TTGCCCCATATCCCAGGCGGCACCATGTAGTTGCTTGTGGATGCGCAAAACTGCCACGGTTGTCTCGATTGCCTCTTCCTGATCAATCTCGTCGGCAAGATGGTAGTCGAAGGCTTTCGCCAACTGGGTGATCTGTCGTTCCTGGCTTTGCTCAATTTGAAACTGTCGCATTGTGCACCTCCGAAACTTCCATGAAGAACACGCCCAGTCCGATGCGCGTCGCCAGCTTTTGGGCAACCGGCTTGTACGCCTTGCGCAGATTCATCAGCGAAGCTTGGCTGTTGTCGTTGGCGACACTGCCCAGGTAATCTGCTTTTAACCCGGCAATGGCAGCAACGTTGAACTCATTCTGGCTGCCGTCGAATAAACTCAGTGCCTCGATGCTATTCTCTCCGGCAGCGACTTTCAGCAGCATCTCGCCGATCTCGTGGCGAATGCTCTTGCCACAGAAACGAGTGGCGATGGTGCCGATGATGGACGGGACATCATCCTCTTCCGCCATCATTGCCAGCTCATTGCGCAATTCGTGCAACGCATTGAAGCTTGCGGGCTCCGGCAACATGGGCAGCAGCAGCCCATCCGCGGCGACTACCGCGTTGCGGCTGAGGTAGCCGAACACTGGCGGCGTGTCGATTAAGCAAATGTCATACGAATTGGAAACGGTCGCCAGCATCCGGCGTAATACCTTTGTGCGACCAACGGGCATGTTGCCGATGTTCCCCTCTTCGTCCTGAAGAGCGCGGTTGGCTGGTACGATGGAAACCGTACTGAATTCCTTTTTGCGCAGATCCCCACGAACTTGAGCGGTGCAAATCACCTGGCTCAGGCTGATAGCCGGGTTCTTGCGGTCGGCGACGTAGGCCTTGACCGCGTCCGCCAGTGTCAAAGCGTTGTCGTTACCCCCGGCGAGGAGTCGCTTAGTTGCGCCACCCTGCGGGTCGGTGTCCACAACCAACACGCGCCACCCAGCCAGCGCGTACAGTGTTGCAAGCTGGACGGTTGTTTCGGTAGCTGCGACGCCGCCCTTGAATTTCGATAACGTAATCGTGTACATGTTTGATCTCCTGTTTTTGAAATGTGAATCTGAAATATGTGAATCTGAATCCCTGTTTGTATTTTTAGTGTATGATTAAAAAATAACATTGTGTGTAATTTAAATTACACACAATGCCCAGGTTTAAAAAATACACCCCAAAATCTACAGTTTGGGCAGTTCAAAAAATATCACCGCCGCATACATCTCGTCTTGCCATCTACAAGTGAACTCATAGACAGCTTTGATAAGCCAGTACAACTCTGACGTCTCGATTGTCCAGGACACACTGGTCGCACTGCGCACGCCGGGTCCAATGAGTGGAGATGCGACGGATCCGCCGTAGATATCGCTGAGCGCTTCCAAAGACCTGTTTGCCGCCTTGGGCACAGTGACGGTCAGCCTGTGCCCAAGAATCCCGCTCGACGCACGCACCGTCTCAAATCGCCCCGACGCATCAATGATGCCCGCTGCGTATGGTGCATAGTTCTTCTGCTTGGCACCTAGTGCAGGAGTCGCGTTGGCGGCTGGTTGGCGTTCCCAGCGGTCGGAGTGAATCTGGTGACTCACGGAGCGGTTGACATGGTGGAAGCCTGGTAGCCCAAGTCTGCTGGCTCGTCGCACCGCGCTATCTCGCCTGTAGCCAGTGCGCTCGCACACTTCGGCAAGGTTGCGGGCTGCGGTCCAAATATGGCGAAATTCATCGTCTGACAAAATTGTTGCTCGTGGTTTTCTCGTATCGTTCA
>CALMCD010000021.1 GCA_937863075.1 uncultured Rhodoferax sp.
AATTATGAACATCACCATTATTGGAACGGGTTACGTCGGTTTGGTAACGGGTGCGTGCCTTGCCGAACTGGGCAACCATGTGCTGTGCTTGGATATTGATCCGCGCAAAATTGATTTGCTCAATGCCGGCGGTATCCCGATTTTTGAACCCGGGCTGCAAGAGTTGGTGGCGCGGAATAAAGCGGGGGGTCGGCTGCGTTTCACCACGGACGTGTGCATGGGCGCGACGCATGGCGCGATTCAATTCATCGCAGTCGGCACGCCACCGGATGAAGATGGAAGTGCCGATTTGCAATACGTTCTGGCAGCAGCACGCGCCATCGGCACGCACATGCCAGCCGATGAATTTCGCGTGATTGTGAACAAATCCACCGTTCCCGTCGGCACGGCGGATAAGGTGCAGGCGGTGGTAAATGCCGCTTTGCAGGAGCGCGGTGTAGCGTTGGATGCACCCTCGTTCTCAGTGGTGAGTAACCCCGAATTTTTGAAAGAAGGCGCAGCGGTGGATGACTTTATGCGCCCCGACCGTATCGTTTTAGGCACGTACCCCGACGCGGCGGGCGAGCAGGCATTGGCGTTAATGCGCGAACTCTACGCCCCTTTCACGCGCAACCACGACCGCATTTTGAGTATGGAAGTGCGCAGCTCGGAATTTACCAAATACGCCGCCAATGCCATGCTTGCCACGCGCATTAGCTTTATGAATGAATTGGCGAATTTGGCGGATGTGGTCGGCGTGGATATTGAACAAGTACGCAAAGGCATTGGCTCTGATCCGCGTATTGGAACCAGTTTTTTGTATGCTGGATGCGGTTACGGTGGAAGCTGCTTTCCAAAAGACGTTCAGGCGCTACAGCGCACCGCACGTCAAGATGCTGCTATCGAATTGGAAGTGCTAGGCGCAGTGGAGCGTGCCAACGCGCGGCAAAAGCGGGTGCTATTCGACAAAATCGTGCGGCGTTTTGGCGCGGATTTGCGCGGCAAACATTTTGCGTTGTGGGGTTTGGCGTTCAAGCCGAACACGGACGATATGCGCGAGGCGAGTTCCTTGGTGCTGATTGCCGCCTTGCTGGAAGCGGGCGCAAGCATCCGCGCTTACGACCCCGTGGCGATGGACGAAACGCGCCGCATTCTGGGCGTTGATTCGCCCGTGCAATTCGCCGATAGCGCGATGGATGCGCTGGAAGGTGCGGATGCGTTGGTCATCGTCACCGAATGGAAAGAGTTCCGCAGCCCTGATTTCACCGCGATGCGCCAAGCACTCAAAAACCCGTGCATTTTTGATGGACGCAATTTGTACGAACCGCACGCACTGGCGGGGTTAGGATTTCAATACTTTGGCATTGGGCGGCAAGCCAAGTTATAAACTGCCGTAGGATGGAAACCGTGAATCATGGAGGAAACGATGAATATCACCAGTTATGAATCCGACATCGTGGCATGGGCGCGTGAACAGGCGGCGTTGATACGCGCGGGGCGGTTTGAGCATCTGGATTTGGCACACATCGCCGAGGAGATTGAGGACGTGGGTAAAAGCGAAACACGGGAATTAGCCAATCGCATGGCAGTACTTTTGGGGCATTTGCTGAAATGGCAGTATCAACCCAAAAAGCGGGAAACGGGCTTTAGTTGGATTCTCACCATCAAAGACCAACGCAAGCGCATTGCCGTTCGCCTCAAGAAAACACCGAGCCTTCAATCCAGCCTGCATGACCAAGACTGGATTGATGATGCGTGGAGTGACGCATTGGCGCTTGCTCGCAAAGAAACAGGGCTTGAAGATCAAGTGGGACATACCGTATTTCCTGAATACTGCCCGTGGTCAATGGCGGATGTTTTGCAAACCGACTGGCTACCGGAAGATACGATTGAAGGCGATTGAGAAATTCAAATTTCAATCGCGGCAGTCACGCTGCGTTCCACATAGCCCGCGCTGCCGATGGGCGCGTTGGTGTTGGCTTGCGATTCAAGGCTGAAAATCACCACCGGATTGCTGCCTTCGGTGTAGGTTCTGCGGGTGCAGGTGATGGTGATGGTGAAGCCATCAAGGGTCGCGGGAGCAACGCCCGCAGCGGGGCAGGCGGCACTATTGGTTTGCACCGTGCTAATCGCCCATTCCAGCCCACCGCGTGCCGCCCAATAAGCCCGTGAACCCTGTACATCTTGCGCCGATGTCAGGTGCTGGGTGTTGGAAAAACTCAGCATAAAAGCGCCCAATGCCGCCAGTACCACCAGCAGAAAAATCGCAGAGATGATGGCGAAACCGTTTTTTTTCATGGCGTGTTATTCGTGTGAACTTCGTGGTAAACCGTGACGCTTTCGCCCGAATCGGTAAACGTCAAATTCAGTTGCACGAGGGCGTTGCGCTGACTCACGGTGGTGTAGGAAAAGCCGCAGGTGACCCCTTTGGCAATCAATGGCGTTCCGGTGCTGGGGGTGGGGCAGGACGTTGCGAGCGCGTAATTGGAATTGCGGTACAAATTGCCGCCGCTGCAAATATACGAGGCCACGGTATCGTCGCTGGGAATAACGTGAAAACGTTTGCTACCGGATTCTTCTGGGAATAATTTGCTATTGATGGTGATGGGCGTTTCTCCACCGCTGACTGCGCCAATCGCCGTAATCACCGAGGTATTGTTGCCACTGTACGCCGTCGAGTCGGGAATGCCGAGGTTGTAAATCGCCACGATGTCGTTTACCCGAATTTGCTGGCGTGTATTCAAAGCGCTGTTATCGCCTAGCATATTGAAGGTGGTATCGGCGCTGGTGAAGTCGAGGCCAGAACCATCATTTGCTACTTTATCAATAGCACGATAACGAGCACCCATGCGCGTTGGAATGAATTCTATGCACTGGTTGCTGGTTTGTCGAATGCTATTGGGTAAAGCGGTGCGGAGGTCGCGTGCCATGCGCCGGACGGTGGTATCGGCAGCATCGGCTAGCGCAGCGCGGCGGGCGATGCTGGTATAAGCCTCCACCGGATGGCGCATGAATAGGGCGATGGTCGTGCCAATAATCCCCAGAATGACGATGGTCATGACCGTTTCCACCAGCGTAAAGCCGCGTTGGTATCTATTCACTTGGATGTCACCTCAATAATTAGCGCGATAACCCATCGCGGTCAGCGTTTGTCCACTACCGGTTACGCTCACCGTAATTTGTTTGACGGGTATGGCGTTGCTTCCCAGCGTGGTCGGTGTCACGGTAATAGCGACGCTGTAGCTGGCAAGGGAAGTCGGCCAATCGGTAAACAGGGTTTTGTCTTTGCCGTTGAAATCGTCCACATCGTCCAATTCATCGCGCGTGGCTTCTTGGTCGGCGGCGGTGCGGGTGGCGCAGGCATGGGGTTTGGCGAGGAGGTCGGCGCTTGTAGGATCGCAGTATTCTTTTTGCAAAATCTCTTCCAAAATCGCATCCGCCAGCGCCATCGCTTGCTTGTGCAGCATGGGGTCGGCACTGGATTTGGTGGAAATTTGTGAAACCAGCAAAATCCCTACCAGTGCGATTCCCACCACCACGATAAAAATAATGACTTCGACCAGCGTAAAACCACGCTCAAACCGCTGTTTTTTAATCATGCACATACCCCGTATTGGATTCGACGGTGATGTCGGTGGTGGTGGCGATTTGGATGGTTTGGGTGGATACCAAAGTACCGCTACCGTTGATGGGCTGCCCCAGTGCATTAAAACCGAAGGCCGTTGGTGTAGGGGTATAACCGGTTCCTGAACGGGCGGTGAGGGTGTTGCTACCGGTTGAACCGTTCAGCGGCAAAGTGCAAGTGGTGGCGCTGGAATGAGCGGCTAAGGTCAGGGTGAGGGTGTTGGCAGAAAATGCGATACACACCGTGCGGCGGTGGGCGATTGCCGTTTTTTGGGCGTAGCGTAGATAGCCCAATGTTTCATCGTGGAAACCACGGGCATAAAAGTCGGACAAGTTGAGCAAGCGAGGTGCAGCATACGCCGCTACCACACCCAAAATCACCGTGACCATGATGAGTTCAACCACCGTAAAGCCACGTTGTCGGAAGCATTTCAAAGTAGTTTCAGCGTGTTGTGGGGTAATTCAAAAGCGGTACAAGATTATCGCATTCTGGTTCTTGAGGAGAATGGAAGATGGCAGAATGGAACAAATGGAATCTGAATTAACCGAGTACGTGGACACCATCACCCATACGCCGCTGTTTGCGGGGGTCGATATGCAGGTGCTACACACTATCTTGAAGACCTGCGAATTGCGCTCCCTGCATGTGGGGGATGTGCTGCTAGACCCTCGGCAACCCAATGCACGGCTATTTGTGTTGCTCAAAGGCAAACTGCACGTTTGCATGACCCGTAGTAATAGGACTTTTTTATCGATTGTGGAACCCGGGGACTATGTGGGGGAGGTATCCTTATGGGATCAACAATCACCTACGGCTTATGTGTTTGCGCAGATGGATAGTGTCGTGCTGTCACTCTCGCGTGAACAACTCACCCGCATCATCCAGTGTACCGATACAGTCTGTTTCAATTTACTGCGCATTCAGGCGGAGCGATTTCGCCGTCATACCGAGATGCTTAAAACTGCCAATGAAAAATTGCGTCACCTGCGTTTGCGAGC
>CALMCD010000022.1 GCA_937863075.1 uncultured Rhodoferax sp.
TGACGGTATCACGCGGGGCAATGCGCTCCACAAACCAGTGGTGAATGCGGGTGCGCAGGGCGGTAAAAGGTTGGGCGATCATGGCAACGGCACGGCAGCGATAAGGGCTTGCACCTGTTCCAGCGTACCGCGTCCAGCATCGGCGGTGGTAATCAGGCGGTGGGCGATAGTCTGCGGCAAGATGGCTTGCACGTCATCGGGGGCGACATAATTGCGTCCATCCAGCAACGCCCGCGCCTTCGCCGCCCGCAGCAGCGCAATGCCTGCGCGGGGGCTTAAACCCTGCAAGAACCATTGGCCGGAACGGGTGGCTGCAATCAAATCTTGCACATAGTCCAGCAGGGGCGGGGCGACGTGAATCGCTTGCACTTGGTTTTGTAAATCTTGCAATTCTGCCAACGTCAGCAAAGCGGGGAGGGTACTGACCATATCGCGCCGATCCGAACCCGATAGCAACTCGCGCTCGGCGGCACGGCTGGGGTAACCAAGCGAAATGCGCATCAAAAAACGGTCAAGCTGGGATTCAGGCAGGGCATATGTTCCCAATTGGTCGAGCGGGTTTTGTGTGGCGATGACAAAGAAAGGTTGCGGCAGGGGGCGGGTTTCGCCTTCGATGGTGACTTGCTTTTCTTCCATCGCTTCCAATAACGCGCTTTGGGTTTTGGGGCTTGCGCGGTTGATTTCGTCGGCTAACAAGACTTGGGCAAAAATCGGGCCCGGGTGAAAAATAAAGGTTTCTTTGGCGCGTTCATAGACCGAAACGCCCGACAAATCGCTGGGCATCAAGTCCGAAGTAAACTGCACGCGCGAAAATTGCAAACCAAACGTGCGTGCCAGTGCGTGGGCGAGCGTGGTTTTCCCCACACCGGGAACATCGTCAATCAGCAAATGCCCACCCGCCAATAAGCAGGCCACACAATCTTGAATCTGCGTTGGTTTGCCCACAATCACCGCGTTAAGCTGGTTCAAGATGGCTTCGATTTTGCTTTGGCTGCTTTGTGATTGCATGATAGAAAGAAAGTAAAGATGGATGGTTTTCAGATTTGGTTGCGCGAATTAAGTGGATTATTACGCCCTACTACGCTGCTGGAATTATTGGCACTCTTATTGTGTACTGTATTGGCATGGGGATTGGTGATCAGGACACGCCGCAACCCCGAACCGTCCATTCTCTTTGGTGCAAAAGGAGTGGACGGTGTTTTGTTCCCGATTATCCTGCTGTGCCTGACCTATGGCACACGCCTGTTACTAAAAGGGTATCTGCACGATCACTCGCTGGTGGTGTTCAAAATAGCGATTCCGGCACTGGTGGCATTGGTGGTGATTCGCATCGGGGTGAAGGTGCTACACGCCGCATTCCCTGAAGCACGCTGGGCGCGTATGTTGGAACACAGTATTTCATGGTTTGTCTGGGTGGCGATGGTGCTATGGGTCAGTGGCTTGCTGCCCATTGTGTTGGGTGAAATGGAACAAATCACTTGGAAAATGGGAACCAGCATCGTATCGCTGCGCACCTTGGTCGAGGGGGTGCTGACCACAATCGCGGTGCTGATCGTCACCTTGTGGATTTCGGCTTGGATTGAAAAACGCCTGCTGCATGGTGCGTCGGGCGGTGATTTGTCGCTGCGCACGGCGGTGAGTAAGGCAACCCGTGCTTTCTTACTGCTCATCGGTTTGGTGTTTGCGCTGTCGTCAGCGGGGATTGATTTAACGGCACTCTCGGTACTCGGGGGGGCGTTGGGTGTGGGGATTGGGCTGGGCTTGCAGAAGTTAGCGGCTAACTATATCAGCGGCTTTGTGATTTTGGCAGAACGCAGTATGCGCATTGGCGATAGCGTGCAGGTCGATAATTTTGAGGGGCAAATCACCCACATCAATGCGCGTTACACCGTGATCCGATCGATTGCCGGCCGAGAAGCGATTGTGCCGAATGAGATGCTGATCAACAGCCGTGTCGCCAACCTCTCGCTGGCCGACCCCAAGGTGGTGCAGAAAACCGATGTGTCGGTGGGCTACAACAGCAATGTCGATCTGGTGCGCCGTTTGTTGGTAGAGGCGGCCTCGGCACAGCCGCGCGTGCTGCAAGACCCGCCGCCGCAAGGTTTTTTGGTATCGTTTGGTGAGAATAGCCTCAATTTCACCCTGCAATACTGGATTGCCGACATCGAAAAAGGCGAGCTAGGCTTACGGTCAGATATTAACTTCGCTATCCTGAAAACCCTGCGGGACAACCAAATTGAAATTCCCTTCCCGCAACGTGTGGTACATCAACGTTAATTGCTCTTCAAACTGGGCAATCGGTAGTAGAACGCCAAACAAGAAACCCTGAAACTTGGTTCCACCTTGCACGAGCAGGATATTTTTCTGCTCAATGGTTTCCACCCCTTCCGCAATCACATCAAAGCCCATGCTTTTCGCCATGCCGATGATGGTGCGGGTGATGATCCAATCGTTACCGGGGGCGGTGAGATCGCGCACAAAGGTTTTGTCGATTTTGAGTTGATCCAACGGCAGGCGTTTGATGTATTGCAGCGAAGAATATCCGCTCCCAAAATCATCCAGCGCAAAGCAAATACCCAGCGCACGCAGCGCGTAAATTTTGCTCACAATGCTTTCGATGTTATCGAGCATGATGCTCTCGGTGAGTTCCAGCGTGAGCAAATGCGGGCGAATGCGGTAGTGCATCACCGTTTTGTGCATCATGCCGACTAGATTGTCATGGTGGAATTGTTTGGCACTCACGTTGATGGAAAGCCGTAAATCCGCCGTCACCTTGTGGCGTTGCCATTGCGCTAACTGGGCGCAGGCCTGCTGAATCACCCATTGACCGATGGGAATGATCAAACCGGTATCCTCCGCCACCGTGATGAATTCGCATGGATGAACAATGCCGCGCTCAGGATGAATCCAACGCAGCAACGCCTCCGCTCCAAAAGGCTGACCATGCTCGTTCACCTGCACTTGGTAATACATTTCAAACTGACCTTCTTGCACGGCTTTGTAGAGGTCGCTTTCCAGCCGCATTTTGTCGTCCAACGCCACCTGCATGGCTTGATCGAATAAACGCACCGTATTGCGTCCTGATTTCTTGGCCTCGTACATCGCAATATCGGATTGCTTCAAGAGTTCATCCACATTCGCCTCTGCCGTGATCAGCGTAATGCCGATGCTGGTGGTCAGGTGGTAGCGCGTGGATTGGAGCATGTAATCTTCGCTCAGACGGTTCAGGATTTTCTCTGCGATGCCCATCGCCACCCGCATCGCCTTGGCGGGGGCATTGTTCAAGCGTTCCAAAATCACGACAAACTCATCACCCCCTAAGCGAGCCACGGTATCACCTTCCCGCACCGATTGGGTGAGGCGATGTGCCACCTGTTGCAGCAGCAAATCGCCCATCTCATGCCCCAGCGTGTCATTGAGATTTTTGAATTTATCCAAATCCAAAAACAACAGCGCACCCAATACCCCATCACGGGCATTGTTCTTCTGCGCCTGTGTGAGCCGATCCAACAATAAACGCCGATTCGGGAGCTGCGTGAGCGGGCAATAAAACGCCAAATTTTCAACCTGCTGCATGGCGGCTTTCATGGCGCGATCCGCCTCTTGCAGCTCACGCATGGTTTGCTTGTGGCGGTTTATTTCTTGAATCAACTGCACCGTGTTGCTTGCCAAATTGCCGTAGGTGGACAGAATAATGCCGACCAACACCTTGGTAGACCCACGCATCTGCTCCTGCGCACGCAGCTTGGCTTCGGGAAACGGTTGACCCGCTTCCAGCCCCAGCACGATTTTGCCCATATAGCGGTCGGTCTCCAAAATGTGCGAAACCAGCCAACGGGTGAGAAAATCCAACACCTCAGCCGCCAGCACTTCCAGCGGCTTATTGTTCTTGCTTTGCTGCATCTTCTGCACGGTCAGGGTGAAGCGGTTATGCCCTTCAATATGATCGGCCAGCATCCGCTCATCGTCGGCATTTTCGGGAACAAACCCCCCATGAAAGTGCCGCACCCAGATTTTTTCTTCCGATTCAAAATGGTACACGGCATAGTCTGCCAGTTCCGCCAAAATTGTCCCCAATCCCGATAAATCCGAACGATACGCCATGTGGTTGGATAGCTTGTTGAGCATATTCGCCAAACAACGATGTTGCTCATCAATCAGCAGGATGCCTGTATTGAAATTCTCATCCCACGGAAAAATTTCCACCAACTCCATAAAAACCTCTTTTTGACAAATTCGGGTAATACTCAAGCGATACGCTACCAGCATCTTACGCAATACGCGCAATGGTCGCCAGAATGACAAAAAAAGCACGATCGTTCTATTAGAATAGAAATGGAATAGCGATTGACGTTTACGTAAACCAAAAATTACCCACTTCTAACCCAACGGAGATAGACAGAAATGAAAGCCCTAGTCGCAGTAAAGCGTGTGGTGGACTACAACGTGAAAGTTCGTGTCAAATCGGACAACACAGGGGTAGATACCGCCAATGTCAAAATGAGCATGAACCCCTTTGACGAAATCGCGGTTGAAGAAGCGGTACGCCTGAAAGAAAAAGGCATTATTACGGAAATCGTTGCCGTCTCTTGCGGTGTAACGCAATGCCAAGAAACCCTGCGTACCGCGATGGCCATCGGTGCTGACCGTGCTATTTTGGTGCAGACCGATGTTGAGTTGCAACCGTTGGCTGTTGCAAAGTTGTTACAAGCGGTGGTGACGAAAGAACAACCCCACCTCATCATTCTGGGTAAACAAGCGATTGACGACGATGCCAATCAAACCGGACAAATGCTGGCGGCTTTGACCAATCTGCCCCAAGGCACGTTTGCCAGCAAAATCGAAGTTGTGGACGGCAAACTCAACGTCACGCGCGAAGTGGATGGCGGTTCAGAAATCGTCTCCCTCTCGCTGCCCGCCGTGATCACCACCGATTTACGCTTGAATGAGCCGCGTTACGTCACGCTGCCCAACATCATGAAGGCGAAAAAGAAACCGATGGAAACATTAACCCCCGAAGCCTTGGGTGTGGATGTCGCACCGCGTCTGAAAACGCTCAAAGTCACTGAACCTGCCAAACGCAGCGCAGGCATCAAAGTGCCGGACGTGGCAACCCTGATTGCTAAATTGAAAACCGAAGCAAAGGTAATCTAATTATGACCTCTCTCGTTATTGCAGAACACGACAACGTATCCATCAAAGCCGCAACCCTGAACGCCGTGACCGCTGCGGTGCAATGCGGTGGTGATGTCCATGTGCTGGTGGCTGGCAACCAAGCCCAAGCCGCAGCCGCCGCAGCCGCCCAAATTGCAGGTGTCAGCAAAGTATTGCACGCCGATGGTGAGGCTTTGGCGCACAGTCTGGCCGAAAATGTAGCCGCCCAAGTCGTAGGGCTGGCTGCGGGTTACAGCCACATCGTATTCCCCGCGACGGCATCCGGTAAAAATGCTGCGCCCCGCGTAGCGGCATTGCTGGATGTGGCACAGATTTCGGATGTCACCCAAGTCGTGAGTGCCGATACCTTTGAACGCCCCATCTACGCCGGAAATGCCATCGCCACCGTGCAAAGTGCCGACAGCGTGAAAGTATTGACCGTGCGTGCAACCAATTTCGATGCAGCCTCGGCCACGGGTGCGAATGCCGCTATCGAGAGCGTACCGGCGGTTGCTGCAAGTGCGCTATCGACCTTTGTGGGTAGCGAAATTGCCAAGAACGATCGTCCTGAATTGACCGCTGCCAAAATCGTCGTTTCCGGTGGTCGTGCTTTGGGTTCGGCAGAAAAATTCAACGAAATGTTAGTTCCCCTTGCCGATAAGCTCAACGCCGCGATTGGTGCGAGCCGTGCGGCGGTGGATGCGGGCTATGCCGCCAATGATTTGCAAGTGGGTCAAACTGGAAAAATCGTTGCGCCCCAGTTGTATATCGCAGTGGGCATCAGCGGTGCAATTCAGCATTTGGCGGGTATGAAAGACAGCAAGGTGATTGTTGCCATCAACAAAGACCCCGATGCTCCCATTTTCAGCGTGGCGGATTACGGCTTGGTCGCTGATTTGTTCGATGCGATTCCTGAACTCACCAAATCCCTCTAAGCCCTGAAAATCATGTCCTATACCGCACCCGTTAAAGATATGTTGTTCAATATCGAGCATCTCGCTCGTATTGACCAAATCGCCCAAATCCCCGCTTTTGAAGACGCGGGTTTGGATACCGCCCAAGCCGTGCTGGAAGAAGCCGCCAAGTTCACAGGCAATGTGCTGGCTCCCCTGAACCGCGAAGGCGATGTAAACCCCTCTAGCTGGAAAGATGGCAACGTCACCGCTACGGCGGGTTTCAAAGCGGCTTACGAGCAGTTCACCGAAGCGGGCTGGCAAGGTCTGCAACACCCCGCCGATTTTGGCGGTCAAGGTTTGCCCAAAACTATCGGCTCGGTCGTGGGCGAGATGATTAACAGCGCGAACATGAGCTTCGCCCTATGCCCCCTGCTGACCGACGGCGCGATTGAAGCGCTGCTGACGGCTGGTTCGGACGATTTGAAATCCACTTACTTGGAAAACCTCGTCAGCGGCAAATGGACAGGTACGATGAACCTGACCGAACCCCAAGCCGGTAGCGATTTAGCCGCCGTGCGCAGCCGCGCCGAACCCCAAGGTGATGGCACGTACAAAGTCTTCGGCACGAAGATTTTCATTACGTGGGGTGAGCATGACGTAGCCGAAAACATCATTCACTTGGTGTTGGCACGGGTGCAAGGCGCTCCGGCGGGCGTGAAAGGCATCAGCTTGTTCGTGGTTCCCAAATTCTTGGTGAACGGCGATGGTTCGCTGGGTGCGCGTAACGACGTGCATTGCGTCAGCATCGAACACAAAATGGGCATCAAAGCCAGCCCCACCGCCGTGCTGCAATTCGGTGATAACGGTGGCGCGGTGGGTTATCTGGTTGGGGAAGAAAATCGCGGTTTGGAATACATGTTCATCATGATGAATGCCGCGCGTTATGGCGTGGGCGTGCAAGGCATTGCGATTGCCGAGCGTGCGTACCAAGCAGCCGTCAGCTACGCCCGTGAGCGCGTACAAAGCCGCACCATCATCGAACATCCCGATGTCCGCCGTATGCTCATGACCATGCGTGCCTACACCGAAGGCTGCCGCGCAATGGCCAGCGTTGCCGCCGCCGCCTACGATACCGCCCACTACCACGCCGATGCCGAAACCCGCAAGGCAAATCAGGCGTTTTATGAATTCCTCGTGCCGCTCATCAAAGGTTATAGCACCGAGATGAGTTTGGAAGTCACTTCGCTGGGCGTGCAGGTTCACGGCGGCATGGGCTTTATCGAAGAAACTGGCGTAGCGCAATACTACCGCGATGCCAAAATTTTGACGATTTACGAAGGCACAACCGCCATTCAAGCCAACGATTTAGTCGGTCGTAAAACCGCCCGTGACGGCGCACAAACCGCCAAGGGCATCGCCGCGCAAATCGAAGCCACCGAAGCGCAGTTGCTGGAAAACGGCAGTGCCAACGCGGTAGCCGTCGCCAAACGCCTGAAAGCCGCGCGGGAAGCCTTTGTGGATGTCGCCGAGTTCGTAGCCGCCAACTTCAAAACCCAGCAAAGCGCCGTGTTTGCGGGCAGCGTGCCATATTTGATGCTGGCAGGCAATTTGGTAGCAGGTTGGCAATTGGCACGTTCACTGCTGGTTGCGCAAGAGCAGTTGGCTGCGGGTACAGATACCGCCTTCATGCAAGCCAAAATCACCACCGCCCGTTTCTACGCCGACCATCTGCTGGTCAAAGCATCCGGCCTGCGCGATAGCATCGTGGAAGGTGCAGACGCTACGATGGCTATGGCGTTGGAGGCGTTTTAATTTTTAAGTGATAAGCGATGCCCTGATTCTTCGTTTTGAGTTTCAGGGTATCTA
>CALMCD010000023.1 GCA_937863075.1 uncultured Rhodoferax sp.
AGAATGATGCCCTGCTTTTCGTGGCACGATAGCACCTAATTCAGAATGCAATGGATATTCGGTTTGCGCCCACAGTGTCGCTACTTGGCGTTGGAGGTGCGGATCATCGCAGAGTGCCAAAAAGGGAAAAGGGTACGTGAGTTCCGCAGGCGTTCGCGTCCCCGCTTGCCAATCGCAAAGATGGGCTTGGGTGTGGCGCAAAATCCCATCCAGATACGGGTAATCGGGCGCGAGTGCCAATGCGCGGCGGTAGCTTTCGAGGGCTTCGGGATAGCGTTTCATCTCGCGCAGGATGTTGCCGTGATTGACCAGCGTATCCACATCCTGCGGCTTCAGGGTGAGCGCGTGGGCGTAATTGTGGATAGCGGCTTCATAGTGGCGTTGCTCGCGCAGCACATTGCCTCGATTGGAATAGGCTTCGGCGTAGGCAGGGTGCAGGGCAATGGCGCGGTCATAACTCGCCAATGCCGCTGAATAATGTTTCAAAGTGTAGAGTGCTGTCCCCCGATTGCAATGCACACCCGGATGCTGATCGTTCACCGCAACCGCTTGATTCAGCCATTCCAAGGCCTCTTGGGGGCGATGGGTTTGCAGTGCAATCGCACCCAGCAAGTAGAGGGTTTCTAAATGATGCGGGTGTTGTGTCAGTATTTGCAAGTAAATTTCGCGTGCCTGCGCCAGTTGTCCCTTTTGGTGCAAGGTTGAGCCTTGGTTAAACTGGGCTTTTACGGTTTTTGTGTCGTTGGGAAATTGGCGGCTCATTTTTTTCGATTCTCTATTCATGCCACAATCGCAACCATCATGTTTTTGACTATTCCTACCATCATGACTTGGACGCGAATTTTCGCGATTCCATTGATCGTGGGTGTTTTTTATCTACCCGAAGCGTGGGCGAGCGTGGCAGAAAAAAACATCCTAGCCACCGTCATGTTCGTGGTGTTTGCCGCGACCGATTGGTTGGATGGCTATCTGGCGCGAAGGTTAAACCAAACTTCGGCTTTTGGCGCGTTTTTAGACCCCGTAGCCGACAAATTTCTGGTGTGCGCTTGTGTGCTGGCACTGGTGCATTTGCAGCGTACCGATGTTTTTGTGGCGCTCATCATCATCGGACGTGAAATTGCTATTTCTGCGCTGCGTGAATGGATGGCGCAGATTGGTGCTTCCAAAAGTGTAGCGGTTCACATGATTGGCAAGCTCAAAACCGTGGTGCAGATGATCGCTATTGGTTTTTTATTATTCGACGGCTGGGTGTTGGGCGTTATCCACACCCGTGTATGGGGCGTGTGGTTGATTTGGATTGCCGCCGTTCTTACGATTTGGTCGATGGTGTATTACTTGCAGAAGGCGTTGCCGGAAATTCGGGCGCGTGCGCAGTAACAAATTGCAAAAGTTGGGTGGTCAAATCGGTCATCGCCCACAGCTTGGCGCGTGTTTGCAGGGCATAGTCTGACCATTGCGTCCCATCACTTTCCCAATCGGTTAAATCAGGAATCGTAGCGACTGCATTGGACGTGCTGCTGTCGGCATTCCAAGCGTGGTGCAATGCCCGCAGGCGGGGATGGGCGTGGATGGTGTCCAAAAAGGCATCGAGTTTTTCAAGATGCACCCCGTCATCTTGCGGGTAAATGTTCCATAAAAAGGGTTTCCCTGCCCAAATCGCCCGCACCAAGGAATCTTCACCGCGCACACAGTTGAAATCGCAACGGCGTAACAAGGCATCGTATTCCCGCTGCGACATCGGTGGCAGGTAGTGGATACGCAGATTGTTCCATTGCGCGGTATGTTCAGGGGGCAACGCCTGCACCGCTGCGGTCGCCCGTCCGTGCGTGACGAGGATTTGCGTGGGCGTTGAAAGTGCATTCAATGCCGATAAAAATGCAGCCAGCAAAGGCGGTTCGTAGCAAAAAAGAGAGATTGTGCGTTCAGGATTAGGGAAAATTGGTGCATCAAAAGGGTAATCTAATTCACGCAATAACCCGCCCGTTTTCGCCGTAAAGCCCGGATAGAAAAAGTATTTATTGGAGTGCGATGGCAAGCCGTGGCAGCGTTCGACCCAGCTTTCTGCGCTGAGGTATTCGAGATTGATCCATGTAAAAGCACGGGAAGATGCCGCATAGTGGGCGACGAATTCGGGGGCAATATCGCATCCAAAGCCTTCCACCCACACCGCCGCAGCGGGGAGGGTCGCTAACAAGGCGGGGTTGCGTGATTGTTCCCACGCCAGCACCTGAACACCCGCCCATTCACCTTGCAACGCTCCGGGAGCCATCCACGCCAAAGCCGACGCATCGTCCACCCACAGGCGCACCCGCTGCCCACGCTCTGCCAAGTCTGCCGATAAACGCCAGCACACGCCAATATCGCCAAAGTTGTCGATAACGCGGCAGAAAATATCCCAAATCATC
>CALMCD010000024.1 GCA_937863075.1 uncultured Rhodoferax sp.
GCGGTACGCGCAGCAATGTGCGCCGAGGGAATGCCTTGCAGGGCATAAGCCAATGGTTGAATTGGCTCGATATGCGGATTGGCAATAGGGGGTGGCGGTGCGGCTATGGATATGCACAAGGGACAGTCCATTGTGCTATTGCCCATATAGGAAGTCTCTCCATCCTCCATCGTGATCACGACTTTCATCGCCCCCGAAGCAGTACAAACCAACAAAATATCTTGGGGTTTGACGATAGGCGATGCGATAGCGATACCCAACGACAGCACAAACCACGCCAGCACGAAGCGGGTGAGGGTGGTGAAGTGATGGAGTGCGTGCAGTGTTCGCATGGGGCGGATTATCACCGAAAAGATTGGGGGGTTTGGTGGATCATTTTGATGGATAGAATAGTCCTATGAGTTTGATGCTAAACCGTTCACGCCCCATTTTTTCTAGCTGGATCGCTGTTTTTGCGGTGCTGCTGAATGCGTTGGCTCCTGCGGTTTCGGTAAGCCTAAGCGAAGCCCGTAACCCCGCAGCGGGTGGTAACTGGGTTGAAATTTGCTCCACGCGCGGTTCTACTTGGACACGACTGGGCGAAGAACCCGCCGATACGCCCTCATCCCCCGAACACTGCCCCTACTGCTTTACCCACGCCGCTTCGTTTGGGTTACTTCCTGTCCCGTTTTGGGTTGTACCCGTTTGGCGACTGACGCTTTCCCCGCTTTCCTTCGTTTTACGCCCCCTGCTGACCACCGCTTGGTGGCGGCCTGTGGCACGCGCTCCACCGCTGGCTTGAATGGTGTGCAATTTTTTGCATTCTTTGGAATTTTTCTTATTCAAGTGGTACAGCGTTTTTGTGGAGTTTTGTAATGGATTCTTATGTAACCCCGCGCGTGGAGCATCAACTGTTTCAGCGCGAAGCCCTTTCTTCTTCGGATTTGCATTCATTGTGGCGGCTGGAATCGGGCGCATTGCGGGTGGACAGTCAAGGTGAAGATGGTCATTCGGAATTTGTGCGCCTTGCCTTGCCCGGCGATCTGCTGGGCGTGGAAAACTTGGCGGGCGTGACCGACAAGATCACCGTGCGAGCCATCACCCCTGCACGGCTGCGTCCGGTGGATTTGGTCGATAAAAATCACCTGACGCAGATTTTGATGGAAACCCTCTCCCGCGTGCATCAACGTTGCCGCGAGGTAGCGAGCCTGCGCACGGGTTCTACCACCGTTCGGTTGCAGCGGCTGCTGCGTATGTTGTCGGGTCAAAACGGTGCGGGTGAACAAACGGTGTGCGCCCTGCCTACGCTGTCGGATATGGCGACCATCATCAACGCCGCGCCCGAAACCGTGTGCCGTGTGATGACCA